>CALELC010000234.1 GCA_937904535.1 uncultured Planctomycetaceae bacterium | reverse complement strand
GTAGCGGGCGCTGTACTTTTCCGGAACTTGCAGCGGAAAATGCGGCGCGGTGAAGGCCACGTACAAGAACAACGGCCGTGTCGTGTCGTGTTGGTCGATCAACCGCGCGGCTTCGTCGGCAATCAGGTCGGTGATATAACCCTCCTCCTCGAGCGGCTGTTCGTTGCGATGCCAGTCCAGCCCGCCGGCGCGGCGATGGGTGAAGTAATCCAGGTTTCCCGTGTAGAGCCCGTAGTGATGTTCGAAACCCTGACCGGTTGGCAGGTGCGCACGAGCGACATGCCCGAGATGCCACTTGCCGGTCATCAGCGTCGCGTAACCCGCTACCCGCAGCGCTTCCGCAATCGTCACACACTTATCGTTGATAAAACCGCGGTATCCAGCGACACCGAGATCATGCCCCGTCTGGCCTGGCGGGTTGGTCATGTGACCGATCCCGGTCTGATGCGGATGCAGACCGGTCATTAGCGAGGCCCGCGTCGGACAGCAGCGCCCCGAGTTGTAGAACTGAGCAAACCGCACCCCGCCGGCCGCTAAGGCATCGAGGTTCGGCGTAGCAATCTCACCGCCCTGAAAGCCGAGGTCGGAAAATCCTAGATCGTCGACCATGATCAGGATCACGTTGGGTCGCTCGGCAGCCGATGCGAACGATGTCAGAGCGACGAGGAGAGCAACGACCAACACACAACGCAGCGGCAAATTCAACACGATAAGGTTCCCAAACAACCGTGATGGCACCGGTGAACCCATTCACCGACGGCAGCCCATCGTACATCCACGCTGACGCGTGCACGCGGTGGCCGCGAACAAAAATCGCATGGTGAGTCGGGTGCTTAATCGTGCCCGTAGCGAGGCAAGCACGGCTACGACCGCGCGTTTCGCTCAGGTCACAAGAAGCAGTGCGAACCCGCAGGCCCAGGCTGTCAGTGCTGCGGCCGCAGGTTGGGCAGGAACACAGTCAACAGCCCGATCAGCGGCAGATAGGCGCAGACTTCATAGACATAGCCAATGCTGGTCTGATCCGCTAACCAGCCGAGGACCGCAGCGCCCACGCCGCCCATCCCAAAGGCAAACCCAAAAAACAGGCCCGCCACCATCCCCACTCGGCTAGGCAGCAACTCCTGGGCATAGACCATGATCGCCGAGAACGCCGATGCCAAAATCAAGCCGATTGGGATCGTCAGCACCGTCGTCCAAAACAGGTTCACATGCGGCAAGATCAGCGTGAACGGCAGCGCCCCCAGGATCGATCCCCAGATCACCGCCTTAAACCCGATCCGGTCGCCCACCGGTCCACCCAAAAAGGTTCCAGCAGCCACCGCTCCCAGGAACACAAACAATCGCACCTGTGCATCGGCCACGCCCACATGGAAAGTGTCGATCAAGTACAGCGTGTAGTAGCTCGACAGACTCGCCAAGTAAAAGTACTTCGAGAAGATCAAGCACAACAGAATGCCGATGGCGGAAGCCACTCGGACCGTCGACAGCGATCGTCCGGCGGCCACCACCTTCTTCGCCCGCTGCACAGCCAAGTGCTCACGATACCACTTGCCGACCCAGAACAGGATCATGATCGCTGCCACGGCAGCGACCGAGAACCACGCCAGACTTTCCTGCCCCCAGGGCACGACGATGAAGGCCGCCAACAGTGGTCCCAGGGCTGACCCGCCGTTGCCGCCGACCTGAAAGAGCGACTGAGCTAAGCCGTGCTGCCCTCCCGACGCCAATCTCGCCATCCGCGATGCTTCGGGATGAAAGACCGCTGAGCCGACCCCCACCAAACCAGCGGCGATCAAGATGGTCGAAAAGCTGCCGACCACCGACAACAACAGCAGCCCCAACAGCGTCACGCCCATGCCGAAAGCCAGCGAGAACGGCAAGGGCCGACGGTCGGTGTACACTCCGATCACGGGCTGCAAGAGCGAGGCGGTGATCTGAAACGCAAGTGTGATCAGCCCGATCTGGGTGAAGGTCAGCGCGTAGGATTCTTTAAGAATCGGATAAACCGCGGAGATCAGCGACTGAATGGTGTCGTTGAGCAAATGCGATACGCTCAGTGCCACCAACACCGCAAACGCAGTTTTCTCTTGTTTAACGCCTAACTCCACCACGCTATCCTTTCCGATTGTCAATCATCAAAGCGGCTCGCCAGCCAAGCCCGTCCTCCCCGCGAATGGCAAGCCCACAGGGTCTGCTTCCTGGCGTCACCCGCTACTGGGCAAACGCGAATTTGCTCGACCGAGCATCCAGCTCATGCAGCCGCTGAAAACGGCCCGAGCATGCCCCAGACACAGCCCGCACCTCGCGCCCGTAGTCCTTACCGGCAGCAATAGCTTGCATTAACCCTGCAGCGGCTAGCCTGTCGGCGTACGCAGCGGGCGCAAAGAACCTTCATCGACGCACGGCCTGTATCCGGGACTCAGCGGTGAAGACTCCCAGCGGTGGCCATGGGTTCGCGGTCCACCCCAGCTCACGCGGCAATCCTAGTCCAACTGCGTTCGTGAACTCGATCCATTCAGACCCGCAGCACCACTTTGCCGATGACTTGACCCGACTGCAACAGGCGGTGTGCGTCGGCCGCCGCCGTCAGCGGCAGCGCCGCGTGAATAAGTGGTGCGACTTCCCGGCGCTTCAGCAGCGGCCAGACGTACGCTTCCAACTCGCGAGCAATTGCCCCTTTTTCGTCGGCAGAGCGTGAACGCAGGGTCGAGCCGGTGATCGTCAGCCGATCCTGCAGCACGCGCGTCAGATCGAGCTCTCCCTTCGCGCCCCCCATGAGTCCAATCTGCACCAACCGCCCTCGGGAACGCAAGCAGCGAATGTTTCGTGGCAAATAATCGCCACCCCAGATATCGAGCACCACATCCACGCCCCGCTGCTCGGTCGCCGACTGAATGACCGCTTCAAAATCTTGATCGCGATAATTGATGGCCAGTCGGGCGCCGATTCGCTCGCACGCCCGACATTTTTCATCCGATCCCGCAGTCGTGTAGACGGTGGAACCGAGGGCACTGGCCAGTTGAATCGCGGTCGTTCCGATGCCTCCCGAACCGCCGTGAATCAACACCGATTCGCCAGAGTGCAATCGACCGGCTTGAAACAGATTGGTCCAAACCGTGAAGTAGGTTTCGGGAATCGCTGCAGCTGTGACCGCATCCATGTCCTCGGGAATGGGTAGGCACTGAACCGCCGGAACCGTGCAATACTCGGCATATCCGCCGCCAGACACCAGAGCACAAACGCGGTCACCCACACGCCAGCGACTGTCGCCTTCTACTCGCTCAATGGTGCCCGCGATTTCCAGTCCGGGAATGTCCGACGCTCCAGGAGGCGGAGGGTACTTGCCTTGTCGTTGCAGGATATCGGGACGATTGACTCCCGCGGCCTCGACCTC
Source organism: uncultured Planctomycetaceae bacterium (assembly GCA_937904535.1). Taxonomy (GTDB): domain Bacteria; phylum Planctomycetota; class Planctomycetia; order Pirellulales; family Pirellulaceae; genus UBA6163. The sequence goes on along the minus strand of CALELC010000234.1, from coordinate 4,467 downwards.
CACCAGCACTTCGCCCGACTGCGGCACCGGTACCGGTCGCTCGACCACCTTCAGCACCTCTGGCCCTCCCGGCTCACTCATTTCGATCGCAATCATCACGGAACAGCACTTACCTATTCGTTAGCTCAAAAACCGCGTTGTGCACCGCAGTCGAATGTGTCTTCAAATCCTCACATGAACCCCGCACGAACATCCGATTGTAATAACACAACCAAACTCCAAATGCCAAATGGCAAGCCTAAAAAGCAACACGGCGAGACCAACGGGAGCATCGCTAAGACCGACGCCGCGACGGCCAATGGGTACCGCCGCAGCGACATCATGGACATTGCGCCTGCAATGACGACCCCGCCACTGGCAACACCCAGCAGACCCGTCACCAGGCTCATCGTGCCCAACGACGAGAACATCGAGTTGGCTAGACCTAGGCTGTCTTGAAGATCCCGAACATGCTCGGGATTCACCTCTGGCTGCCGTTCCGCGAGCGTAACCATGTCTCGGAACATCGGCTGCATGGACTTCATCTGGAAGTAATGCTGGATCATCGTGAGCGATAACCCAATGCCGATGACGGCCCTCACGATCAGCGCAACGGCCGGGGCTTGCACCTTTGAGCGAAGCGACTGAGGGTCAACAGCCGACTGGACCGGCACCCACGGGCGGGGAGCGGCGTAAGGCTCGTTGAATGCCAATTTCTCAGTCGATGTCGCTGGAGGCTCCGCGACAATCATGTTTGAACCGCAGGCGTGGCACCTGACCCTCTGGCCGATCGCCTCATCGGGTACGCTTGCGTCCTGTCCGCACGTTGGGCATTGAATTTCCAAGGACATGTTTGCTCGCAGTTGAATTGCGGCCCCGGCTTCCGCCGCTCGACACCGAATCTCAGCGGACCGGACCCGCTGAGCGAATGAAAACTCTTCGGAAAAACTGTGACGTGGCGCACCATCGATCTCGCCACCGATGATCGGTGATCCCATTCATCGCATGCACAATTTTGTTAGCCCAGGTTATAAAACCTACGCACTCTGCTCTTGGCAAGCTCAACGACCCGCTCGTAATCTGCGTCTCCCTTGAATGCGTTGCGAGGCAGCCAATAATAAATTTGATCAGTCCGGTAGAGCATGAGTCCCGCAGGCGTGCACACGGCTTTTGTGAAGGACTGCCACGTATAATCTTTGTGTTCTGGGCCGCTGTTGTTTACGAGCTTCGCTGGGCCAACCAGCCACTCAATCTCGATGCCCTTATCAGCTATTCCGGCGAACTTTCTGCGTGCCACGGAATCTGCCGCCCGCCGGCGCTTAACTGGCACAATCGTAAACCAAGAGATGCCGAGGAAAATTACGGAGATTCCATCTGCAATCGGGTTCCAGCGGAAGAGCAACACGCAACCGAGGACAATCAAGAGTGCGAACCCGGAGTGCAGAATCAAGCGAAACACCGGGCGACACCACGTATGACTGACATGGCACCGGTGCGCTCGACAGAACTCCGCTTCTGTTAGCTGGTAGCGAATAGTGATTGCGCGCTCCATGACCTCTGACCTTGGGGTAACGATTGTTGCCTCGCTAGCTGATTGAAAGAAATTTTGCGGTTGCCCCGTTGTACGGCAGGCGAATCACCTCATCTCCTTCTCTTCCACGTGCGTTTGAGCACGCAAGAGCGGGTCGACCAGGATCAAGTTCAGGGGGCGGGCGTCAATGATCGTCATGGCCCTGAGCGTGCTTCGCACCATTCCCTCCTGACCCCTTAACCCATCTTCTGAACGTTTGATGTTGACGCTCCACTCGTCATGTCGGGACGATCAACGCTTGGCTAGAGCAAGGCCTGATCGGTCTGCAGAACCTATGAGCGGGGCTTGCTCCGCTTGGTTGAACCGCACCAGTTGCGGACCCACATGCTTGGTGGTGCGGGGAGGAAGGTCCGCAAGAGCTATTCTCGCTAGGCTATCTGCCGGCAGCTTTTGTGGCGCGACGCCACACTTCAGACCAAGGATTGCCAATACCGATCTGCGTGTAAGTTTCGTTGTCTACAGAGATTTTGAATTTCGTCTCCTGGCCAATCATGTTGGCCGTTGGTGTTGTCGCAAATGTCGTCTTTGCGGTCAGTATATCTCCGTCAAGCGTATAGGTCCCACCATGGTGAAACGTAACGACACCCGTAGCGGGATCTGCCTGTGTAATCAGCCAGTGATGTTCACCGAAGAATCGCATTCGAATTCCCGGAGCAAGTCTGTCATTTGTTCCAGGTCTTCCTGCGAGTTCCCAGGCGCCAAGCAAGCGAGCATGCAGTTTAGAGTTTTCAGCTGTGACATTTGGAGCAGAGTTGATTTGAACTGCATCTTGCGAGATCACGAAGCTGGACGTAATGAGCGACGTAGTTAACATTAACGCGAGGAGCAGCAAAGTTCTTAATGCGAACATGTCCCAACCTTCAGGTATAGAGGAGAAAAGTTATCAATCGAAGTTTGCGGTTCATAGAGAACTCGCCGAGGACTTGCTTTTGTCGACCGGCAGCTCACCGCCTTGCGGGTAGTCAGTGTTGTTACTCGAACATTACTGGATCGGCCTTTGCCAGATCGTTTGAGGCTTGGAGCAAGTTCGCTAAGTTGTTGAGGGCGATGGCAACCTTTGGGTGCTCGGTACCGAACGCTTGCTCCCAAATGGCCAATGCGCGACGCATCAGCGGCTCGGCCTCCGTCAGCCGATTTGTAGACTGGAGCAACATGGCCAGGTTGTTCAGGCGGCTGGCGAGGTTGGGGTGTTCTGCCCCGAGCGCCTGCTCATCGATCGCCAACGCGCGCCGGATCAGTGGCTCGGCCTCGACTAGCCGATTCATGTCCAGGAGTAAGAACGCCAGATCATTAAGGCGGGTAGCAACAGTCGGATGTTCCGTGCCGTGGAACCGCTCGTCGATGGCTAGCGCACGGCGCATTAGGATCCCGGCCTCCGCTTGCCGGTTCGTGGCCTGGAGCAGTAAAGCCAAGGTGCTGAGGTCACGAGCTACATTGGGGTGCTCCGCGCCAAAAAACTCCTCATCAATGGCTAGCGCGCGTCGGATCAGCGGCTCGGCCTCCGCCAGCCGATTTGTAACCTGGAGCGTCTGCGCGAGATTGTTTAGCCTCGTCGCGACTTCGGTCGATTCGGGACCATAGTGCAGTTCGTCGATCGCCAGGGCTCGGCGCTGGAGCGGTTTCGCCTCCTTGTGCAGCCCCTTGGCCCCCAGCAGCGTCGCCAAATCGCCCATCAGGCAGCTGGTGGGAACAGCAATCTCCAGCCGGTCAGCTTCCGCGGTAGCGAAGGCAACGTGCGGACGCAGCGGCTCCCAGACTGGCCAGGTGCGCACGTCGTCCGAGTTCCCCACGGGTCGAGCCATATCCAGTAGACCCAGCGCCGCGGTCAACCACAGCTGCGGCTCTGCCTGGCGGTCGCGCAGGATTTCCTGCACCACACGATGAACGGTGATCGCCCCAGTCTGCGGGTCCTGACCGATTATGCTGAACTCCGCCAGTTTGGTCAGGGCGTCGCGCACTTCGTCGTCCGTCCAACATGCTACGCCATTCTCGGCTTCCGCGTTAACTCCCGCACTCAAACGAAGTTCGCTCAGAGACGAGGCTGTCAGCACATGAGTTGGAACCGGTTCAGCAGCGAACCAGGCGAGCAGATCTAATAGCTCAATTTCTCGCGGGCCGAAATGGTCGAGCGTCGTCTGTAAGGTCACGACGACGCTGCACGGATACTCGGTATCGCGTTGACGATGCCACTCCTGGACGGCTGGTTGTTGGTCTTTCCAGCGTTTCAAGTAATCCGCTGGCGTCATGCGGCGGGCGACCATGTAGGCTGCCGCCTGTTCCAGTCCCAGACTCCAGCCGCCCAATTCCGCCGCCAATGCCGCTACATCTGCTGCGTCCCTCGGCTGCTCTCGCCATTCCCAGTCGCCGTTGCTCGGCCGGGTCCGTTCGAGCAAAAACTCCGTTGCCGCCACGGGTTCCAGCACGTCTAATTCCGACGACTGAACGAATGGTTTTGCAGCGACAGGGGCCGGTTTCGTCGTTTCTGGCACATCCAGTTCCGTTGGCTGAACAGACGGTTTGGGAGCGGCGATGGCGGTTGCTAAATTCTGTTTCAATACGTTCAATTCCGCTGGATCAATGCCCCCGGTGGCGTGTGTTTGAGTCCCGCTTGCAGTGACTCGCTTGTCCAGATGGTTGAGCACATCGACATGCCCAACGACAACACCCTTGTGATTTAATGCCCCAATTGCCACAATCATGAATGCCAACGCCCCCACACTGGCTATACCCAGCAGAACCTGTTTTCCTTGCTCGGGTATGGCTGCGAATTGCTGTAAGATTCCTGGTGGGGCAATTGCTGTCGCTAGAAATAGCCGCTCCGATTCGCTGATTGAACCCTCTCTGGTAAGAATCGCTGCCTCTAGCATCAAGGCTGCTTCAGCGTGCCGTGCTTTGCG
>CALELC010000233.1 GCA_937904535.1 uncultured Planctomycetaceae bacterium | reverse complement strand
CCGCGGCAAACGACCGGGCAACCCTTGAATCCGCCGGGCCGCTTCCACCGCTAAGATCGCCCGCACCAGCGCTGCTCGACCCAAAGGGACAACCAAGCGTTGTTCGGCGGCGACAAACTCCCAAGCTGCCACGACCGGCGGAGCGGCAGCGGCCTCCGCCGGCTCAGCGTCTCCCGCAGCATTCGCTTCGGCATCTTCCTCCGGCTCAGCGGCGGCACCTGCCAGAACGGGTCCGGCAACCGGCTGGAGCCACTGCGCCACCTCCGCCGCGGAGTCGCCGAAATCGTCCAGCCGCAGCGCTGCGCTGCCGGCCTGAGCCAGCTTCTGCGGCGTGGCGTAGATCAGCACGCGTTGGTCGATGACTTCAGCGGCCAGCCCCTGCGGTGCCAACGAGCGATTGAGCCATTCCTGGACCGACATCCAGCCGGTCGGCGTCTCCAACGTTACAGTGGTCGAAACGCCCGCCAGATCGAGCGAGATCAGTTCGACCTCGACCGCCACGCCGGTCAACTGCGACAACAGCAGCGTCAGCTCGGCCAGCGTCGCGCCGCGATTGTCGATCGCAAACCGCATCGCCAGCGCTCGAGTGACATCGACCGAAGGACGTTTGATCGCCGGCTCTTCTTCGATCTCTTCACCGGCCGCGGCATCGAGTTGAATCGAATCGATCGTCGGCGGCGGATCGAACAACTGGGGTGGCCCAATGTCAGACGTCGACAGATCTAAGAGCGGTACAAACTTGCGCAGCCCCGGCGGCAGATCATCGATCCCCGCGGGTACCGGAGTTTCGGGCGCACGCACCACCGGCGATTCAACTGCCGGGGGAACTTTGACATCGGCTGGCTGGGCAACGGCTGGCTGTGATTGCCCGGCGTCGGCGGGCACCCCGGTTTCGGCGGTTGCGGCTTCGTTTGCGGACGGTGTCGCAGTCGTCGGCAGTGGCGGGTTTTCGGAGGCTGGCTGCTGGTCCGCCGGCAGTTCGTCGTTGGTGGGCGGCGAACTGGGGGTGTCGTCCGACGGCTCTTCATCAGCCGTGTCCGACGTTTCGTCAGCCTGGTCCGCGGGTGCCGCAGCGGCCAGCGGCGGTTCGGTTGGCTGGTTCCAGGTACGCGCGAATTGCACGAAGGCGACGGTCGCCGCAATGAGGCCAAACAGCCCCAGGGTCAGCACCAAGCCGAACTGGCTCACACGACGACTAGTGGGACTTTGCCAAACTTGGGCTGGGTCAGCTGGCAACGGCGGAGCTTCGAGCTCGGCGCCACCGGGTTCAAATCCGACGCCACCGCCCTGGGTATCGGCAAGTTCCTGTGGCGTGGCGACAGCGCTCTGTGTGAGCGCCTCGCTATCGATCCCGCTGTCTGGGCCGACGGCCAACTGCGGCCGCCCGAGGTGCGGCGCAGCGACTGGCGGCACCGGCAAGTCACTCGGCGGCGATGCCGCGGCTGGCGCATCGGTGGCTGGGCCTGCCGCTGGGGGCGGGGTGAGTGCCTGCGCCGTGATCTCCACCATCGCCCCGCACTTCGGGCAATTGGCGATCGAACCGATCAAACGGCGATCGAGGACCTTCAGCCGGCTGCCGCAGGTCACACAGGTCACTGCCAGCGGACGCTGAGCAGCGGCGTTCGGTTTTGCAGGTTGATCAGACAGAGGTTCAATCCGTTAGTGAAAGCCGCCGTCTGCTAAGCAGGCGACTGCTGGACCCATTCCTGCAACTCCGCAGTCAGCGGAATCGACTCGGCGGGAATCAAGGTCGGAATACACTCACGCACCGGATACGCCCGGCTGCCGTCACGGGTCACCAGCGCCCCATCGAGCGGTTCATCGACGATCGCATCGACATGATCGCGCAATTGCCGCTGGTCGATCTGGCGATTCAGGGCTGCTGTCAATTCATCCGAAGCGACCAGCAGTTCCTGACCATCGATCGGGCAACGCACCAGACTTAGCAATGACTCATCAATCATGGGTTACAAACCGGTTCACGGGAGCAAAGAAAACGAACAAGGCAAACTAGAGAATCCAGCGACACCTATCGGGGTAGTGCGGCGGTGTGCCGTGGTACTGCTCCACCGGCTCATTGTACTCATAAAATGAAAAAATTGGCTGAGAACGTGGTTTTGACGCATCACGGTCGCCAGAGATGCCGAAACCGAATGTAGGGCAGGGCGGGACACTGTTCACGGATTGACCATTTGAGTCTGGTCTTTTCTTTTCGGACATGGATGCCATCAGGGCAAGGGAATGAGCATGCCACAATCGAAATTCCGCTACCTTCGTCATTCGCTCGGTCGTGTCGTCACAGGCAAAGTGATGCCAGTGTTAGCGCTGTCGCTGGCTGCGGGAGTGGCCCAGGGCCAAGCACCGGCCGGAGCGCAGGGAAGTTCGACCGGCTACTATACCGATCCGGAAACCGGAATCGTCTATCGCAAAGTCCACCGCACAATTGAACGGCCAGTCGTCGAAA
>CALELC010000232.1 GCA_937904535.1 uncultured Planctomycetaceae bacterium | reverse complement strand
CTCGACCGTTTCGTCCATCCACTGGTGACGGTTGAACAGAAAGAAATTGCGGGCCAGATAACCGGTCGCCCGTAACTTCTGCAAATCCTGAGGTGCCAATTCGTCGCCTGCCAACATCAAGCGGACCATTTCGTCATAAGGCAGGTCGTCGTTGAGCGATTCGACGATCCAGTCGCGCCAATGCCAAATATGCAATTGACTGTTCCGCAATTGGTCACCCAGTCCGAACCAATCGCTGTACCGCCAAATGTCCATCCAATGCCGCGCCCAGCGTTCGCCGTGGCGAGGGTCGTCGAGCAATGTGTTAACCAGTCGGGTGTAGTCCGACTCGTCCAGCGGCCCACCACTGGATCGACCCAAGATTGTCAGCAGCTCGTCCGGAGTTGGGGGCATCCCGATCAGGTCGAGGTAAAGTCGCCGCACCTGCAATGCCGCATCGGCGGGCAGTTGTGGCGTCAATCCAAGGGACTCATGCCGGGATGCAATGAAGGCGTCGATCGGGTTGCGGCCCCAAGATTGATCGGATCTCGCCGGTACCTCCGGGCGAACGACCGGACGAAACGCCCAATGCGAACTGGGATCGGCTTCGGGTTCCTCATCTGCGGGTGAGGTAGCGCCCTGTTCGATCCACTGCGTCAAGGCTTCGATCTGGTCAGCGGTCAGCGGTTCGCCTTCCGGCGGCATCCGAGACCCAGGATCGGGATCGGCGACCCGTTCGATCAACAGGCTCGCCGCCGGATCGCCAGCGACCAAGGCGGAGCCGCTGTCGCCACCGCGCCGCAGCAGTTCACCGGTATCAACGCGGAGGCCTGATTCTTGCTTCAGCGCCCCATGGCACGCGAAGCAGCGTTCCTTGAGCACCGGTTTGACGTCGCGCAAATAGTCGACCGCGGTGGCATCGACGGTCGGCGCTCCAACACCGAACACCGTTGCGGAGAGCGCAAACAGGAAACGCTTCAGGAAGGTGGGTTGGAACATCGAGGCGGGGCGAACCGAGGGCATGGGGCGGGTTCCTCTGACAGCGGTGGGACACCCACACTTTAACATGTCCGCAAGCGCGGAGGTGAAATGTCGAGGGTGTTTGTTACCCGCAGCCAGTCTGAGTCGGCGGCGGGCGGTATGTGATCTGCCGCGGCTTAAAAAGGGATCACTCACCATTACGCAGACGTCAAAATCAGCCATACTGAAGTGTTTCCCGCAAGCAATAACAGGGAGCCATGAACGTGCAAACCATTCTTTCCACCAGCATGTCACTGACGCTGCTGGTTCTGTTCGGTTCCCCGCTGCGTGCGCAGTCGAACTGGCCGCAGTTTCGCGGCCCGGGCGCGGCCGGAGTCGCTGAGCATGCGAACTTGCCCGATCGCTGGTCTGACACCGAGAATGTCAGCTGGAAAACCGAGATTCCCGGCCGAGGGTGGTCCTCGCCGATCGTCTGGGGCGATCGCGTCTTCCTCACCACTGTCGTCAGCGGCGGTGAATCGGAGCTGCCGAAAAAGGGGCTGTACTTCGGTGGCGAGCGCCCCGAGCCGCTGGGCGAGGTGCATCAGTGGAAAGTCCTCTGCCTCAACCTGCAGACCGGTGAACTGCTGTGGGAACGACTGGTTCATGAAGGGCAACCCGAGACCGCCATTCACCTCAAAAGCAGCTATGCCTCCGAGACTCCCGTCACCGATGGGCAACGCGTCTACTGCATGTTTGGGAATGTCGGCGTTTTCTGCTTCGACTTCGATGGCCAGGAACTGTGGAGGCACCGACTCGAACCGCGTCAGACGCGTCTCGGTTGGGGTACCGCAGCGTCACCGGTCGTTCATCAAGAGCGGCTGTATCTGGTTAACGACAACGAAGAAGACTCATATCTGCTCGCCCTGGACGCGAAAACCGGTGAGCAGATCTGGCGGGTTTCACGCGACGAGAAGAGTAACTGGGCCACACCGTTTATCTGGAGTAATCGCGAGCGCACCGAGATCGTGACGCCGGGCACTGGCAAGGTGCGGTCCTACGATCTGGAAGGAAACCTGCTGTGGTCGCTCGCGGGCATGTCCAGCATCACGATTGCGACGCCGCACGCCGACAGCGACCTGCTCTACATCAGCTCGGGCTACGTGGGAGATGCTTTGCGGCCGATCTACGCGATTCGTCCCGGCGCCCAGGGTGACATCTCTTTGGATGGCGAGGCGACATCCAACGATTTCATCGTTTGGTCATTGCCGACGGCCGCTCCCTATAATCCAACCTCGCTGATCTACGACGGACGCTTATACGTGCTCTATGACCGCGGGCTGTTGAGCTGCTTTGATGCCAGGAGTGGTGACAACCTCTACGGTCCAGAACGGCTGCCAAATGGCCGCGCGTTTACCTCCTCGCCGTGGGCCTACGGCGGCAGGGTTTACTGCCTCAATGAAGATGGTACGACGTTCGTCCTTGCCGCGGGTGACAAATTTGAACTGCTCCACACCAACTCATTCGCCGATGACGACATGTGCATGGCGACACCTGCGATCGCCGGTGACCGACTCCTGATCCGCACGACCGCCCGCATCTATTGCATTCGCAATGCCGGTCAGGCGACCGACTGAGGCGGACAGCCGCGTGTCTGCCGAACATGGTCGCGTTTTCACGCACTCGTGTTCCGCTGATTGAGGAAGGCTTTCCGCAGACCCTAAGCCCCACGGCAAGTCTCTTTCCGCTGAATTGACTTGTGTTCCGAATGTCGGAAGAACGACGAGCTCTTTCGGCTCCGTTGGACATCGCAGGTTCTCAGGCCCAAGGCCTGGAAAGCCATTCGCCCTGGATCACGCAGCGCACCCAGTTGTCCGGCGGTGTTCGCTGCGCTCGACCGCCGGCTAATGGCTTGAATCCCTGCGGGATGGGACGTCCAATCCCATGACTCATGGCGAGCTGCTTATGCCAGGCCAGGACAACGTATGGGGATTGGACTTGGGTGTTCAGGGACGGAACTGGACCGTCGTACTGACAATCGCATCTCGCTCATCAGAGA
>CALELC010000231.1 GCA_937904535.1 uncultured Planctomycetaceae bacterium | reverse complement strand
GGCAAACCCAAAGATCGCATCAGCAGATTAATTCACATCGTCTCCGCCGGTCGGATCACGTACCGCGATTCGCGTCGTCGGCAAGCTCAAATGCACTGGATCTTCGCTCTGATTTTTGCCTTCAATCGGTTCGCTCGGCGGAGCGTTCATCGTCGGTCGCCGACCGCTCCGCCGGTCGGATCAAGTATCGCGATTCGCATTGGCGGCGAGCTCAAATGCACCGGATCTTCGTTTCGAACTTTGTCCCCAGCCCGTTCGCTCGGCGGAGCGTTCATCGTCGGTCGCCGACCGCTCCGCCGGTCGGATCAAGTATCGGGATTCGCATTGGCGGCGAGCTCAAATGCACCGGATCTTCGCTCTGACTTTTGCCTTCAACCGGTTCGATCGGCGGAGCGTTCATCGTCGGTCGCCGACCGCTCCGCCGGTCGGATCAAGCATCGGGATTCGCATTGGCGGCAAGCTCAAATGCACTGGATCTTCGCTCTGACTTTTGCCTTCAACCGGTTCGATCGGCGGAGCGATCGACCACCTTGCGATTCAGGAAAATCGGGTTGAGGTGCTCAAGGCGGGTTCAAGCGGCCAGGGTAAGCGTTGTTGGGTAGAATAACCAATGTGCTATCACGCTTGCTTCGGATTGTCCTGATGCTTCTGGTCCACCGCTTATTTCGACTGCTCGCTGCTGGAGTCCTCGGCGTTTGCTGCGTCTGCCCCGCTGGAGCTGAGCTCACTGCCGACCAGAAGCAGAGCATCGCTGCCGTGGCGACGCTGCTGCGCGAGGCTGAAGCCCAGTATCAAGCAAGCGAGTATGCAACCGCCGGTGAACGACTCTCAGCGGCATTGGACGCCATCGACTCGCTCGTGTCCAATGAGGATCGCGAAGTGGTGGTGACCTTGGCGCGCGCCTTCCCTCGGATCGTCGACCTCCACGTTCGCTTAGAACTTGAAGGCGTGATGGTCCGGCCGTTTGAGCAGCCGGAGTTGCCGGATTTGCCGTCGGGCATGCCATCGGCTAAAGGGTCGTCCACGCCGGAAGTGTCCGCTCGACCGGAGCAGCCCAAGCCGGACTCGGGGAAGTCTGAGAACCCGACGCGGGGCCGTCGCCGAGCACCGAAACCCGAACCGGAACCGGCTGGACCAAGCTTTGTGCGCGAAGTGGCTCCGATTTTGGTTCAGCACTGCGGACGCTGTCACATCAATGATGCGAAAGGCGATTTCAATATCTCCACTTTTGCTCTGCTGGCCAAAGGACCTCCCGAGGGACGGGTCATTTTTCCCGGCGATGTCGTTGGCAGCCGGTTGATCGAGACAATTGAGACCGGCGATATGCCGCGCGGCGGAGGAAAGGTGCCCCCTGCTCAGTTGCAACTGCTCAAGGACTGGGTGCTCGTCGGAGCGAAGTACGACGCGCCGTCGCCGATGATCCCGCTGGCCGCCATGGCAGCCAGCGCTCCGGCACCGAGTGCCATGCCGCAACTGTCCGCTGGCACACCAACCCGCATGCCCAGCGGCGACGAAACCGTCAGCTTCGCAAAGGACATCGCTCCCATTTTGCTGCAGAACTGCAACGGTTGTCATCTCGACTCGATGCAGACCCGTGGCGGCCTGCGGATGGACACTTTTTCGATGCTGATACGTGGGGAAATCATTGCTCCTACGGCTGCGGAGAGCCTGCTGGTGCGGAAGCTCAAGGGCGAGGAAGGTCAGCGAATGCCAGCCGGCGGTCGACCACCGCTGAGCGACGAGCAGATCGCACTGATCAGCACCTGGATCGAAGAAGGAGCAACGTTCGATGGCGAATCAGCCGAACAACCGCTCGAGGTCATGGTCTCGGCCGCCTGGGCCAGTTCCGTCTCGGACGATGAATTGAACCAGCGAAGACAGGAGACCGCCCGCAAGAACCTCGCGTTGCTCGGCACGTCTTCGGACAAAATGACGGAGCACTCGACTGAGCGTTTCTTCATCATCGGCGACGTCTCCCCGCAAATGGCGCAGACGCTTGCGAAGGCAGCCGACAAAGCCTGGGCCAAGGTCAAGCCGTTTGCTGACCCGTCGGCTATTCGCGGCAAGGTCACCCTTTTCGCCTTTGCCCGGCGATACGACTACAGCGAGTTCGCGAAGATGGTCGAAAGCCGCGGTATCCCGGCTGATTGGCAGAGTCACTGGAAATCCGCGGGACCGGACATCTATATCGCTGTCCTAGCAACCTCTTCCGACAGCGACGCGGCGGTCGAAGCACGACTGATTGGACCGCTCGCGAGTTTAGCCGTTGCCGCTCGCCGAAGCGATGTTCCTCGGTGGCTAGCGGAAGGGGTTGGCCGCGCAGCAGCCGCCAAGTTGGCAGCGCGCGAACTGGACAACGTCGCGGCCTGGAACGCAGGCATCCCAGCAGCGATTGCCAACCTAAAAGACGGGGAGCAACTACTCAAAGATGGCCTGCCGCCCGAGCAAACGGATCTGATCGGGTACGCCCTGGCGAGCACCATGCTCAGCCGCAATCAGCGCCGCCAATACGACGCGTTGCTGAAATCACTCGACAAGGCGCCGAGTTTTGAGGCTGCTTTTTCGGCGGCCTTTGGCATGGATCCGGCGACCTACATTGACCGTTGGAAACTGTATCTGACCGGCAGCAAGGACAACCGCAAGCGGTAGCGTGCAGGTCATCCGCGGGCGCCGCGAATCACAGGTTCGCCGCGATCTACTCGATCACCGGACAGACGTCGAACCACTCGCGCTTTTGCTTCCGCATCCAGTGCGCGGATTCCGCTGGCCCCCACATGCCGGGTTCGTAGTCCAGCAATTTCGGAGCAGCCGGGCTGCGCCAGGCCGCCAAAATTGGATCGATGATCCCCCACGACAGTTCGACCTCATCGCTGCGAGCGAACAAGCTCGCGTCGCCGTTCATGGCGTCCAACAACAGCCGCTGATAACCGTCCGGCATCGCACCCGCCTCAGGACCGCCGAACCGGAAGTCCAGCGTCGAAGTGCGCGTCTTCATGTCCGTGTCGGGGACCTTCGACTGAATGTGCAGTTGAATCCCTTCGGCCGGTTGCACCTGGATCACCAAGCGATTGGCGTCAAAGTCACGCACTTTCTTGCCGAACAGCAAGTGCGGCGGCGATTTGAACTGAATCACGATCTGCGACGACCGGCAGGACATCGCCTTGCCGCTGCGCAGATAGAACGGCACGTTCTTCCAACGCCAGTTGTCGACGTACATCTTAAGAATCGCAAACGTTTCGGTTTGGCTGTCCTTCGGAACACCGGGCTCCTTCAGATAGCCGACGTAACGGCCGCGAAAAGTTTGCGCCGCAAAATCGCCGCCGGTCATCGGCCGCACGCTGTGCAACACTTTGACTTTCTCATCGCGGACCATCGCAGCGTCAAACCGTGGGGGCGGCTCCATCGCCGTCAGCATCATCAGTTGCAGGATGTGGTTCTGGAACATGTCGCGCAAAATGCCCGCCGAGTCGTAGTACCCGGCGCGGCTCCCGATCGCGACCTCTTCGGCCACTGTGATCTGCACGTGGTCGATGTAGTTGCGGTTCCACAGCGGCTCAAAAATGCTGTTGGCAAACCGCATCGCAAACAGGTTCTGAACGGTTTCTTTGCCGAGGTAGTGATCGATGCGGAAGATCTGATCCTCGCGAAAGACCCGGTGCACCTTGGCGTTGAGCTCTTGCGCCGACTTGAGGTCCGTCCCAAACGGCTTTTCGATGATCACTCGCCGTTCGCCGGCGGAATCGTCGGCCAAACCGCTAGCGCCCAGTTGCTCGACTGCCTCCGCGTACAACTGCGGCATCGTCGACAGGTAATAGACGCGGTCGGCTCCCGTTTCCGGCTCGACGGACTGGAGGAATTTTGCCAGGGCGTGAAAATCGTCGCGCTGGCCGATGTCACCGGGCTGGTAGTACACGTGCTCGGCGAAGCTCTGCCAGGCTTCATTGTCGAACAACGACCCAGCAAACTCCTCCGTCGACTCGCGGAGCATGTTTCGCCACTGCTCGTGCTCGTAGCTGCTGCGTGAAACGCCGACAATGTTGGTGTCAGCCGGCAGCCGATTCTTCTTGTGCAGACTGTACAGCGCCGGAATCAGCTTTCTGCTCGTCAAGTCTCCCGATGCACCGAAAATGACGATCGTACTTGCCATCGTGGCGTTGTCCCCTGTTGAGATGGTGGTTGTTCGGATTTCTGCCCGCACGGCCCGTGCTGGTCCGCCACACCGCGTTCGCACCGTAATCAGTGAAACGCGACAATGTATCGGTTGAAGCGGTTAGGAGCCACAACCCTTCGCTTGGGCACATCCAGTTCCGCCCTTCGCACAGTGTCCCCACCGCTCAGTGTCCCCGACCGCTCCGCCGGTCGGTTCTACTCTCGGTGTCCCCAACCGCTCAGTGTCGCCGACCGCTTAATGTCGCCGACCGCTCCGCCGGTCGGTTCTAATCTCAGCGTCCCCCACCGCTCAGTGTCCCCAACCGCTCAGTGTCCCCAACCGCTCAGTGTCGCCGACCGCTCAGTGTCGCCGACCGCTCAGTGTCGCCGACCGCTCCGCCGGTCGGTCAGAGTTTCAGCGTCCCCAATCGCTCCGCCGGTCGGTACGGAGTATCGACTGCCCCTCTCAGCCCCCACTCTCACGCATTCTCCCGCCCACTCGCCCCAGCCACAGTTCGATCGGCGGAGCGATCGACCACCTACCGCCGCACGCGCCGCAGGTGCTGAGGGCCGAGGCTTCGTACATCCGGGACAAACAACGACTGCACGATGCCGCTCACCTCACTTTGCCAACGCTCCATCGTCTGTCGCACCCGAGCCTTCAAACGCTCCTCAGGCGATGTCCCCACATTCACGCCCAGATTGATCGCGGTACGCTGAGCGGCGGTTAGTTGCTCGTGTTCGTTACTCAGAAGCCAGGGATTGCACAGTCCGTCGATCGCCACGGCATCCGCTCCCAGTGCCAAGCACTTGACGGCATCCTCGGCGGTGTACTTGCCGCCCGCCAGCCAGATCCGCGGCTGCTGGCGACCACTAGCAGCACTGCGAATCGCAGTCGCTTGCTGAAGCGCGGCACAGGGATCATCCTCGCAGCGCACGATCACTCCATCGCCGCGCGCCGCGATCACCACCGGCAGGACGACTTCAAGATCGGTCGCATCACACGATACGTAGATCGCCGCCTGACCGAGCCGCCGCAATTGCTCAAGCTTGCTCGAGAGCTGAGCCAGACTCGACCATTCCGGCGGGAATAGCAGCGGCGTCCAGGAGCGATCTCGGCAGGATTCCCCTTCGGGCGAGCTCTCGGGGTACCAACGTTCCATCTGCGCAGCGCTGTAACGATAGCCGCCGGCAACGTCGCGGTTCATCCCCAGACGCACTTCGATCAGCGTCGCCTGCTGGGCGTCGCTCAGCATCCAACCGGCGCGGTCACAGCGATGCGGCGCTAAACGCGGCCAGCCAACTTCCGCTAGTCCGCCCGCTTCTGTTGTCAGGTCGCTTTCCAGCGCCGAAATCGTGAGGCCATACTGGCCGGCCACG
>CALELC010000230.1 GCA_937904535.1 uncultured Planctomycetaceae bacterium | reverse complement strand
GCAAAACTCATCACCCACTACATCTTGGCACTCCCGCTTAAGCCCGTGCCATTCGTACCTGACACCTTTTGCTGCCGCCGCCACGCGGGGCGGGCAGCTGGCGTCTCGCTCAACCGCGCCGGTCAGCGTCCTGCCCAGCAGGCCGTTTAGTCAACGAGTTGACGAAGCCCTCGATTTCCAGCCAAGCCGACGACGTCACTTTGGTTCAACTGCCTCCCTTTTTCGAGGCGGCTGGAATCGGCGTCCATTTTAAACCTCCGCTGTCATGGCCCCAGTAGCGAATGTAGTTGCGCAAATCGCCCAGTTCGCGATGCGTGATGCGTGTGGGATGGACGGCATCCCAAAAGAGATATTGGTCTGGATTCGCCACGACCTCGCCCAACCCCACTTCGCCGTTAAGGCTCAACAATGCCGTTTCAGTCACATTGCTGAAACCGAACGCCTTCGGTTGTTTGAGGAATCGTTGGAACAGGCTGAACGTATCCAGGCGAATGAAGGTGATTCCCAATTGGTTCTCCAAGACATCCAGTTCAGCATCTAACAGGTTGTTGAACTCGATTGCCAGATCATCAAGTGCCTTTTTGAAGTCGTCGCTGACATAGCGAGGGGTTTGCCCCAGGGGCGGCATGTTTGGGATCACAATCGTGGTGGCACCGGCCGCGGCCAGCATCGTGATTTCGGCCGATAGGTTCGCAACGGGAACTGCCGGATCGGTCTGCTCGGCATTGAGAAAGTCGTTGGCTCCGCCCCATAGCACAATGAGTTGATCATCCGTGAACGCTGCATGCGTTTGGAGGTAGAGGCCGATTTGCGTGCCGATATTTGGTGTCTCTCGTGAGGAGAGCCCAGAGACGGACGTTTCCGCACCACCGAACGCATAATTGGTTCCGCCTTGCAGGAAGGGACGCGGCGCCGGGACGCCGAGCTGCATCGCCAACCACTCGACCCACAACAAGCCGTTGCAAAACCGGCCTTGGTGATACACTTCCGGCGGAGGAAACAAGCCGTTCGTTGCGGCGTAGATGTTGCCGGTGTCCGTCAGGCTGTCGCCGAATGCCACGATTTCGGTGAACTGGGCCCGCGCCGGCGCAGACAGGAAGCAGGCCACCAAGACTGCGACGACCAAGGCATTACAGGCTTTCATTCCACACCCCTCATCGTACGAAGCCAATGAACAAAACAGGGGGCAGCACTGCCCCAGCGCAATAGTCCATTTGGTATGGTGGCGGCTCACCATTCGGGCGGGAACACCTGCGGCGAGTGGAGGCGGAGCGGAACTCGCCGGCTTTCCAGCCGCCACCAGCAGCCGTTAATTTAGGACAATTACGCGATTTGAGATTGCCAATGCGTTTTTGTGTGACAATAATCAGTCAGTGGCTGAAAGATTTCGTTCATCGTCTGCTCGGAATATGGCTTGTTGCTGGTGAGTGAACAACGGCGCGGAGACTTGCGACGGATCGTGCAGACCCGCGGCTTTGCCTCGTTGGGCGAGTTGGCGGAAAAACTGTCGGTCAGCGAATCGACGGTCCGCCGCGATCTGGAGGTGCTGGAGCGGCTCGGCGAAGCCAAACGGACGCACGGCGGCGTGTTCTGGACCGGCTCACCGACCGACATGCGGGTGTTCGACTCGCGCGGTCGCGACAGCGCGGCACACAAGCGGCGAATCGCTGTGGCTGCGGCAGCCTGCATCGAAGACGGAGACACCGTGCTGCTGGATGGCGGCAGCACGACCTATGAGATTTCGCGTCAGCTCCTGGACCGCCGCCTGCAGGTTGTGACCAACAGCCTGCCCGTGGCGAACCTGCTGAGCGGATGCGACAGCGTCGAACTGGTGCTGATCGGCGGCTGCGTCGACCACCGCACCGGGGTCACTCTGGGACCGATGGCGGACGGCTTGTTGGCGCAACTGCGCGTCGACAAGGCCTTCTTGTCGGTCGCCGGAATCGACGAAGACGGTTACTACAACAGCAATCTGTTGTTGGTTGAGACTGAAAAGATGATGTCGCGGATCGCCGCGAGCACCTACATCGTCGCGGACAGCAGCAAGTTTGGCCGTGCCAGCTTGTCGCGATTATGCGGGCTGGAACAGGTGCAATACGTGATCACGGATGCAGCGCTGGACAAGAGTTGGCAAAAACGGCTGCAGGCCGCCAGCGTTGAACTAATCTTAGCTGGCGAGTAAACGCAGCTCATCCAGCACAATTGTTGACATTCCATTTGATGAAGCCTATCCGAAAAGGGGTCTGACCCTCTCCGGCAAGGCAAAAAACCTGATAACAACGGCTTGCCTCCAAAGGGTCAGACCCCTTTTCGGATAGGCTTTTACTTCCTGACACCTTTCTTATGATCACTCAAGCGACGCCGGATCGAGAGCGGATTGAGGCCCTGGTGCGGCAAGCGATTCGTGCTGCAGCTGGCACCGTCAACCGGGGCAGTGCGCCGCAGTCCGCCGCGGAGGCTCGGCCGAGCGATCCGCCCGGCTGGGTTAACGGCAAACCGAACCTGCGGGTCAGCATCTCGGCACGGCACTGTCACCTGACCGATGAGCACGTGGAAATTCTGTTCGGCCCTGGGGCAAAGCTGGTCCCCGAGAAAGATCTGTATCAGGACGGTTTTTATGCCGCCCAGCAAACGGTGATGGTCGTCGGCCCGCGACGGCGGATGCTGCCGAGCGTCCGCGTGCTCGGTCCTACACGGCCGTTTAGCCAAGTGGAACTGGCGTTTACCGATTCGATTTCGCTTGGCATCGATGCCCCGGTACGGCACAGCGGCGATATCGACGGCACCCCGGGCTGCGTGTTGGTCGGACCTGCCGGCACGGTGCAACTGACTCAAGGAGTCATTCGTGCCGCTCGCCACGTGCATATGAACTTCAGCGACGCCGAACATTATGGCGTCAAGAATGGCGACTTGATGCAGTTGGTCGTCCGCAGCCCGCAGTGCTCGGTAACCTTTGATGAGTTGCTCGTGCGAGCTGACAAGGCTGCCAAGCTTGAAGTCCACATCGACACCGATGAAGGCAACGCCTGCAACCTCGACGCCGCGACTCAGATCGAACTGCGCAAAATGGTGCAGGAAGCCTGCGCCTGCAAAAATCACTAATCCAAAAATCTCATAAGTCGTTCTGGCCGAGGCCGGCACGCAGCACCGTTTTCGTTTTCCTGTTAGGTACCTCCTTCGATGGCAAAATTTAAGATGAACGAAGCATTGGGAATGATTGAAACCAAAGGATTCATTGCCTTGGTCGAAGCCGTCGACGCAATGATGAAGGCCGCTAACGTGACCTTCCTCGGCTGGGACAAAGTCGGCAGCGGCTTGGTCAGCGCCTTTGTCAGCGGCGACGTCGCAGCTGTCAAAGCAGCGACCGATGCAGGTGCCGCCGCGGCTGGCCGGATCGGCGAAGTCGTCAGCGTTCAAGTCATCCCGCGTCCTCATGGCGATCTGGGCAAAGTCCTCAAGACCAAACTTCCTGAGATCGTATGAGCAAGGCTCGCAGATCCAATTCGAAGTCCGTAAACCAAACCGCTCCCAAACCTCAAGAGTTCATCATGAACAATGCTATCGGCCTGATTGAAACCAAGGGACTGTTGCCACTGATCGAAGCGACCGACGCGATGGCCAAGGCGGCCAACGTCGAAATCGTCAAACGGATCGACATCGGCGGCGCTTATGTAACCACCGTCGTCAGCGGTGACGTCGGCAGCGTGCGCGCTGCGGTCGAAGCTGGTGCCAGTGCCGCTGCTCAGGCTGGCGAATTGGTCAGCAGCCACATCATCGCTCGGCCTGCCGAAGGGCTCTCGCAAGCATTCTTTGCTTGAATCGAGCCGCCGGTCACCCGGTCGATCGCTGCTGCCTGTCGTTCTCCTTTGTCCCTCGCCTCACAGCCCAAGACGGATCTCGTGCTCGTACTCGTTGCTAACCTCGGCTCGACCAGCTTCAAGTATCGCCTGTTCAATATGAACGACGAGACGACGCTGGCGCGCGGCGGTGTCGAAAGGATTGGTCAGTCGCAAAGTCGTTCGACCGTGACGATCGGCGATTGGTCGGAGACGCGTGAAGCGCCGGTGCCCGATCACGGTGTGGCGGTCAAAGCCTGTTTAGAACAGCTCACCGACCCGCAACACGGGGTGCTCAAGAGCGCCAGCGACGTGGCGGCAATCGGGTTTAAAGCCGTGCATGGCGGCCGCATCTCCGGCGTCTTCCAAGTCGACGACGAAGTGCTGGCAGCGATGGCGGAAATGAATGCGGCGGCGCCGGCTCACAACCCGCCGTACATCGCCGCGATGCAGACGATGCGTCAGCAGATCCAAGGGATTCCGCTGGTCGCAGCGTTCGAAACCGATTTTCATCGCACGATCCCTGAAGCCCGCAAGACCTATGCGATTCCGGCCGAGTGGACCGAGTCGATGCATATCAAGAAGTGGGGATTTCACGGTGCCAGCCACCGTTACATCGCCACCCGTGCTGCCGAACTGCTCGGCCGCAGCGATGCACGCATCATCTCCTGCCACCTCGGCGGCAGCAGCAGCTTGACCGCGATTCGCAACGGCCAAAGCGTGATGACGACGATGGGCATGACGCCGCAGACCGGGTTGCCTCAGAACAACCGCGTCGGCGACTTCGATCCGTTTGCCCTGCCGCTGATCATCGCTCGCACCGGCAAAACGCTGGACGAGGTGCTGGCGGAAATGAGCAGCCGTGGCGGCTTGCTGGGGATCAGCGGCAAGAGCGGCGACATGCGGGATCTCGAAGCCGGAGCCGACGCGGGCGACGAACGCTGCCAGTTGGCGCTGGACGTGTTCACCGAAGAAATCCGTCGGCATCTCGGCGGGATGATCGTCGCCCTGGGCGGGGTTGACGCGATCGTGTTCACCGGCGGGATCGGCGAGAACGGCGTTCGCACGCGTGAGCAAGTGTGCCGCGACCTGGAAGAACTCGGAATTGTGGTCGACACCGCTCGCAACCGAGTGGCTCAAGGCGAGGCGACGTTCCATGCCGAAGGCAGCCGCACACAGTTGTGGGTGATTCCGACCAACGAAGAGCTGATCGTCGCGCGACAGTGCGTTGAGCTCCTGAGTCAACCAAAAGAAGAGTCCTAAATGTTCATTGCCCGCGTGACCGGTTCGGTCGTCAGCACGCAGAAAGCCGAGGCAATGGTCGGCCAAAAACTACTGGTCGTCGAGCCCTACCGGCTCAACGACCCTGCGCGCGACGCACTGGTAAGCACCGGCCGGACGTTCATCGCCGTCGATACGCTCGGGGCGGGCGTCGACGATTTTGTCTTAGTAGTCCAGGGCAGCAGTGCCCGACTGACTCCCGAGCCCTCCAAGTTACCGATCGACGCCGCCGTAATCGGCATCGTCGATCGGGTCACGATCGAAAAACAAGCCGTTTATACACGGGACTAATCTCATATGTACGACGAAAACCTGATCCGCAGCGTGGTCGCCCAGGTGTTGGCTGAAGTCGGGCCGATGCCGCCGGGCCGCTCCGCCAGCTCCAGCAAATCCAGCGGCCGCTACGGCATTTTCACCGATGCCAACGCCGCGGTCGCCGCTGCTCGCACCGCCTTTGAACAGCTCCGTGAACGCTCCGTGGCCGATCGTCGCCGCGTGATCGAGATCATCCGCGAAATCGCCATCACCCAGTGCGAAGAGCTGGGATTGATGGAGATGGAAGAGACCGGCATCGGCCGTCCAGAACACAAGATCGAAAAACTCCGCACGCTCGGCCAGCTCAGCCCCGGCGTCGAGTTCCTCGAGACGAAGGCATTCAGCGGCGACCATGGGATCGCCTTGATCGAGCGAGC
>CALELC010000229.1 GCA_937904535.1 uncultured Planctomycetaceae bacterium | reverse complement strand
GCCGAATTGATCCGCACGCTCACCAGCGAAGACGTTTTGAGCCTCACGAGTCTCCGCTCGCGGCCCTTTGGTGAGTCCGTCGCACTGCTCGATGACGCACTGTCACCGCACCTGTACCGACTGGCCAGCGAGTACTCGGATGAAGAGAGTGCGAGCATGCCCGACTTCGAAATCGTGGCCGGAACTGACGGAGTCTCGAGCGTCAAGTTTGTTGGTCCGGTTGCGGGTCCTACCAGTACGCTGCATTTCAAATCCCTTGAGGGGCGCTGGCTGCTGATCCCCGATCCCAAAGCGCCCGGCGCGGCCGCTGCCGGCGACATTTGGGAGAGTGCTCGAGCGGGGCTAGCGTCGGTGGGCGATGAGTCGCTGCGGCTGCCGCCAGCCGCTGATCTGGTGTTGCAGATGTTTACTGCTGCCATCGCTCCACTGCAGCAAGCGAAATCGCAGCACGAGTTTCATCGCGCGCTGGACGAGCTGCTGCCGCAATTCGCTGCCTTGGTCAATCAGTTTTCGGGCTTCACTCCGGCTCCTAGGCCCGGCGCCCCGAGCACTTATGATCCTTCGAACCTGTATGACAGCAGCAGTGGATCGCTCAATGATTCCTCGCTCAGCGGCACGGCGGAGACAATGCCGTAGCGGTTGGCCTCCTTTGTCGCCGATCGCTCCGTCGATCGGAATCCTCTAGTTCGGGGCTTCGGGGTGCTGCGGTTCAACGACCGGCGGAGCGGTCGTCCACCTTGGTCGTCGATCGGTATCTCATTGGCCGGGGCTTCCGGGGCTGCGGATTAACGACCGGCGGAGCGGTCGTCGACCTTCGTCGTCCACCTTGGTCATTCTCATTGCACAGCCATTCAGACCAGTATGTCCGGCAGAGCAGGCCGGCCTTAGCGGTGATGCAGCGGGCGCTTGCTGTCGGGCTGCGTGACACGTCCGAGAATATCCTGCAGAATCACTTGCTCCAGCGATTCATCACGACCGAGCGGAATCCAGCCGAGGGTGACCGGGCCATGGTCGCGATCGTCGTCGCGGCGGGAGACGGAATTTTCACGGCTGGTGACCGCTGTTCCTTCGGTCGCATCTAAGCTGCGGTCGGTGTGTTCCAGTTCCTTTTGAACCACAACCTCGACTTCGTAGCCCGCTCCCACCGGGCGTACAAAGACCAGCGCTCGGCGACGGATCGATTGCAGCGTGCTCTGCAATCGCTCGAACCCCGCGGTGCTATCCTTTCGCCAGGGCTCGGAGAGCGACGCCCCGATCCGATACGAGGTTTCTAGGCGTCCCTCCAGGATCAGATTGCCGCGGTTCTGAACCGGCTGTTCGCTGCGAATTCGAAAGTAATCGTCGACAACGTCGACCACCTGCAGCCACACAAACATGTCTTCGGCGGGCGGCAACGTTAGCGGGTTGGGGACGTAGTGCTGCGGTGGCTGCGACGTAAAGCGGTACAGCAAACTGCCGCACCCGGTCAGCGACAGCAGCGCCAGGCATGCCAGCAGCAAACCGCAGCGCCCTGGCCTGCATGGCCGCCGCCGATCTTGCGGCGCCATGAGGTGAGCCGGCAAACCAGCGGTTAACGAATCGCAGAGCCGGGAGATTTCCGGCAGCGATCCGCTCGTCGCATCTCGGCTCTGTGACGCTCTGGACAACGGACGGTGGGTCGGTTTGTAAGTGAAATCAGGGTGGGCGACGACGTTCGTGCCGCAGTTCACACCTTCGCGACCTTCGCAAATGTCTCCTTGAAGCTGCAAGGGATGTTTTGCACCGCTCTTCGCGGCGATTGAACTCCGCCGACCGATGCACGACGATGGATGCCAGTCGGTATCCACCGACCGGTCACCTCTCTTCTCCTCACGGCTCAGGCTCCGATGGTTGATACTCGTCAAGTGCAGCGCCGCATATTGCATTTGAACTCGATCGACGACCTCTTGGGCGAGCTCGATCGAATCGAGCAGGCAGAGCAAGCGGGAACGCTGCGGGCAGTCGGTAATTGGACGCCCGGTCAAATACTCGGTCATCTCGCTGCTTGGATCGAATACGGCTGGACCGGCTATCCGCTCAAGGCACCACCGTGGCCGATCAGTTGGCTGCTCCGCCGCACGCTCAAACGGACGCTGCGCGACGGATTGAAAAGCGGAGTGAAGATTCCGGGGATTGCTGGTGGAACGACAGCGACCGAACCGCTTGAAACCGATGTCGCGCTGCAGCGGCTCCGCACCGCACTGACGCGTCTAAAAGCTGCCGAGCCAGTTAAATACGAAAGTCCGGCGTTTGGACCGATGAGCCAGGAGGATCGCGTCGCACTGCAGTTGCGACATGCAGAACTGCATTTGAGCTACCTGTTTCTGGAGTGAGTCGGCCCGACGTGCGGCGCTAGGCCGCAGTTTGGGGCGGCTGTGGGAGCCGCAGGCGTGTGCTGTCAGACGACCGTGGCGCGGGCCACCTCGCCGCCTTCGCTCTGCAGCTGAGCTTCCGCGCCGGCATCGAAATGGCTCCGCCTTGCGAATCCCAGGGCGACGTATCCTGCGCCTGTGGGATCGGCAACCACGCTCGTTAATCGGCCGACTACCCGGCCGTGCTGGCTCAGTTCAGCACCCGGCGTCGGCGGTTGCTCAGCCGCAATTCGCCACTGCACCAACTTCTTCTGTACCTGACCGAGTGCATCCAGGCGGGCCACCGTCTCTTGTCCAAGGTAGCAGCCTTTGGTGAACGAGATCGCTTGCGCGTCTCGGTCCGCTTCTTGGGGCAGATTGCGGTCGTCCAGATCGCTTCCGAACCAAGGGAAACGGTGCAGCACCCGCTGGCAATGAAAGTCGGCTTCACCGAGTTCGCCTGCTCCTTGGTTTCGCAGCCAACTCGCGAGCGTTTGAATCGCACCCGTCGGGCCAGCCACCAGCCAGCGTCCACCGCCTGCCCAGGGAACCCGATAGGCGATCAGCCCCATGGCGCCGTCGGCCGCGCGAATGTCGCCGGCTCCGGCCAAGTTGGTCCCCGTTTCACCGCCTGGCGATACGCTGTCTGCTCCCGCAGGATCATCGCTCGCCAGTGCTGAATGATCAGTCGCCGGATCGGAAATCGGCAAGGAAATCCGCCGCCAGTGGAGTCGTGACGAGTCTGTCGCTGAGTCGAGCGGGAATGCCGGATCGATGTTTCGCAGGCAATCCCCATCGAGCAGCACGCCGGCCCAGGCGGCGCTGTGATCCTGCGCCGTCGCGTCCTCGCGGATGGTGTAGCGGTCGACATGTGCCGCGACGGTGTCGGCTTGTCCGGCTGCGCCGATCAACCGCATTCGCTCCTCGACACGATAGATGCACAAATGCCCAAGTGTCCGGCCTCTCACTTCGGTGATGAAGGCCTCGCAACCCTCCCCTTCGTTGAGCGTCAGGACGGCGGCGGTGCAGAGGTTATTAAGCACTCGGGCAGCATCGCGGCCGACGATGTCGAGCACCGTCAGCGGTGGCAGAGTCATGAAATCCATCGTCAAAACCTCGAGAAAGATGTGTGGGAGGAGCCGGACTTGCAGCGCGGCGGTGTGGTGGCCAATCGTCGTCGGTCGAGCGGCGAAGCTGGGCGGCGATTCCCCGAGTGCTCAACCGGAGCCGCGTGATCGCTGAAAACCAACAAAAAAAGGGCTGTGCGACGCCTACAGACCCCTCTAGTCGGGTGGGAACGAGAGGGATTTCCGGCATTTTTTCCGGCTTGCCCGCTAGCATTCGGGCTTCGCAGCAGGGAAAATACTGTTGACGATCGGGTTCGGCTAGACTTCTACCGCTTGATCGCAGACAATGTTCGTCCAGGGTACGCAGCGGGAAAGATCCGATCGATGATAGCGTCCCCAATCTCCCTTTTCTTTTCGGAGCGGTGTGACATGGTGAGCGCGAGTCGTCGGAATCCCTCACAGGCCAGCGGTTTCACGCTGGTGGAATTGCTGGTGGTGATCACCATTATCGGCATTTTGATGGGCCTGCTGATCCCGGCGGTACAAGCCGCACGAGAAGCCGCACGCCGTAACCAGTGCAGCACCCAGATCAATAACTTGGCCAAAGCGGCAATCCAAGAAGAGATGGCCAAGAAACAGTATCCAGGGTGGATCACCTCCTACGGTACTTTTGGTGGCGGTCAGGATATTACGGATCCCGAGGGTGCCACCGCACCCGCCCACGTCAAGATCGGCAGCTGGGCTGTAGCGTTGTTGCCGTATCTGGATGCCCAGCCGACCTATGAAATCTGGACCCAGGATAAGTATGCGGTCATCAATGCCAGCGGTTACACCACCAGTGGTGCTCCCAACTTGGCGATCCTGCAGTGCCCAAGCAGCCCGACGCTGGAAAGCGAACGCGGCCGCAACAGCTACGTTTCCAATAATGGGATGAGCCACATCGGCGATCGTCCGGCTGATATGCCGACCGACGCGACTCAGTTCTTCGTGGCAACGATGAGCCGGTCCAACGGCGTTTTCAACAACAAGCTCGAAGGCACCGCGACCGGGCCTGCTGTTCGTGCCGACGATATCAAAGACGGTCTCGGTAACACTGTGCTGTTCGCGGAAAACCTGCAAGCTCAGCCATGGCACCACCTCGTTCCAGGTGCCGAGGCGCTGACCATCGCCCAGTTGAGCTCACCCGGCGGGCTGGGCGAGC
>CALELC010000228.1 GCA_937904535.1 uncultured Planctomycetaceae bacterium | reverse complement strand
TGCAGCAGCCACAGCGCTCGCGGGACCGCACGGCCGGGCTTGGCCTCGGTCGCGGCGGCGGTGAGTGGGTCGACGATCCTCTGCAGTTCCTCGGTCTCACCATCAGCGGTGCTGGCTCGCTGCAGCGATTCCGCCAACCGCCGGCCGGCGGTGACCCGTGCCCAGCGGTTATCGCTCGCTAGGGCCGCGATCTGCTGAGCCACGGAGGCCGAAGCGAAATCGATGCTGGGCTGTGGCCGCTGCTCCGCCGCCCGCGGGACGATGCGGTAGATGCGGCCCGCGTTGTTGCCCCAGCGCATGTCCTCGCGGCTCTGCAACTCCTGCGGCATCCACTGCGGGTGCTCGATTACAGCGCGGTGCATGTCGACGACATACATCGCGCCGTCCGGGCCGTCGAACAGATCGACCGGGCGAAACCACGGGTCCGTGGACGCCAGAAACTCCACACCGGCGCGGCCACGGCTGGACTGCGGCACAATTCCATCGCGGTCTTGGCGGTACCGCTGAACGAGCGATCCGGTCGGCTCGCACGCAAAGAAATCGTTTGCCAACCACGGGGACAACCAGTCACTTTGGTAACGATAAACGCCGCAGGCGGCTGTGAACTGGCCCGCATGCAGATTGCTGGTGGTCCAAGCCTCGACCAGCGGAAAGACCTGACTGTCTTCGGCGGCTGGCATCACGTCGACGGCCCATTGGCCAAGTGGCAGCAGCGGATTGCCAGCGACTTGGTCGGCCTCCGCCAGCAGCAAACGGCAGGGATTGCGATTGCTGCAGATGAAGTTCCGGCCGCTGTCGTCTTGATAGAAGCCGAACTGCGAGTTGCCCGCAACGGCACGGTACTGACCGCCAAAGGGTGAGAAGCGAAAATCGCGAGTTGCCAGCGACAGCGGCTGCTCGCTCGCCGGCCAGCGCGCATGGGCCGACCGGACTTCACCGCCGCGGAGCCCGCTGGCGACATGGATTTCGTTCTCCATCGTCCAGGTCGGATGATTGGCACGCAGTTGCTCGTTGTCTTCACTGAACCCGGTGAACCAGTCTTCGCGATGATCGCATTGGCCGTCGCCATCGGTGTCGGCCAGATAGACGACGCGGCCAGCGATCGTGGCGATCACGCCATCACGAAATGGGGTGAGCCCGGTTGGAAACACGAGCGAATCGGCAAACGTCGCGGCGGTTTCCAAGAAGCCGTCACCGTCCTGGTCGCTCAGGACCTTGATTTTGCCGTTCGGCGATTGGCCCGGCAGCGGTCCGGTCGGGTAATCGTTCATCTCGACCACCCACAAACGCCCCCGGTGATCAAAAGCGGCTGTGACAGGATCGACGATCTGCGGTTCGCTGGCGACCAGTTCGATCCGCAGGTCCGGGTGCAACTCGAACATCTCGAGCGACTGGCTTGCCGGCAGAGCGGTTTGACGTGGCGGCTGGGCGCTGGCCAGAGCGGGCACGAGCGCAACGATCAACAGCAAGATCCGCAGTTTCATGAAAGGTCCGGGGCCGGAGGTGAGGTGGGCACACCACAGTCACAAGCGCACGGAGTGAGCCTGCGACTGCAAGCGGTATCGTGTTACTCGCCGCACGACGAACGCACGATCAGTGCTCAGTTATAGGGAGGTTTTCGGATTGGTGGGGTGGGGGCGGGCGATGTTCTGGTCATGGGGCCGGATGCTGACGCTCGGCCGTTCGTAGGGCCGGGGGCTACCGCCCCTCCGTTAACGGAGCCGGGGACTGACGCCCGCTGCTACCAAGCGAAGGGCTGGAAGCATGGGGCTGGATTGGCGTTCACGCCGCAGGGCGAGCGGCACGGCTTCTCGGGGCCATTCTAAGTGCTACGCGAGCGTTTGCACTCACCAGCCTAATCCATCAAGTAGCGGCCGCGCAGACAATCGCGATGGGCTCTGGCGACCTGCGCGCGCGCTGCCTGGCCGGCAGCCTCGGCGGCCTCGACCAGTTCCGCCAACACGTGTTCATAACACGGGATCGAATCGCAGCCGACATCCCAGCCGGCCCGGTAGAAGTGCTGATAACGCTCGGCCGCTGCACTGGTTTCGCTGGCCTGACGCATCCAATACTGACAGACACTTTCGCGCCACCCGGATGTCTCGCGATCGGCGGGAGCAACGGGCACCGAGAGAGCCTGGACGTAGGCCGGATCGAGCACCGTCAGCGATTCCAGATCGGCCAACCGCGCCACGGCGAACTTGCTGTAGCGGTCGCTGTCAAAGTGGGAACGGAAGCGGACCGCCTGATCGGTGAACAGCGAGGTCAGTGCGCCGCGGCGGTAATGGGCGATCGCCGCTTGCCTGTCCCCTGTTCGCTGCGCTGCCCAGCCGAGAATGTCGTGCGTCCAGGCCAAGTCGCTCCGCGAACGCGCGACCAGTTGGCAATGTTCAGCGGCCAAATCCCAGTCCTGCTGCTGCCATTTCGTCAGCGGCAACTGCCAGTAGTCGGCCAACTGACGAGCGACGTTCGGCGGCATGCTGCTGGGGTCAAACATCCACTGCACGACATCCTGTTCCCAGCGGGCGTCGAGCATGGCGGCCAACTGCGGCGACATCCGCCGGCGGACCTCGTTGTCCAACGCCGCGAGCACCAAGTCGCAGCGGATCGCCACTTCCGCCACGCCGTCCTGCAGCAGATGGGCAGCCGTGTCGGGAATCGGAAAATCGGGCGCGAAGACCTCGGCCACCGCAGACGGCAAGTGCTGCAGTGACCAGCGGATCGCCAAGCGATCGCGGAGCGGGCCACGCGGCGGCTGAGGAGGCAACGGGGCAGGAATCGCCAGGCTGCGAGCGCGGCCGGGAAAACGAGTCGACAGCGCGTCGTACACCAGGGCCTCAGCCATCGTGGCCCCGTAGGGCAAACAATCGCCGCCGCCGTGGTACCAGTAAATCACTTCGGTGATCGTGTTGTCGGCTCCGATACGAGCGCACAGCCAATCGCCGAGCGAGTTGCTGACCAAGGGGAGCAGGTCGGGCGGCATCAGCCCAGGCCAAATCACCTCCGGCGTCGATTCGAGCAAGACCTCGGGGTGCGCCGGTTCACAGAACTCGCCGTCACAGATTTCTTCGGGAGCCAATTCGTCGAACCACTGCTGCCACTGCGGCGACAGCTCCAGGGCATAGCGCTGGGCAATCGCCGAGGACCAACGCGAGGTCGGTTTCACGGAGCGAGCGACAGGGTCAACCAATGTCAAAGTCGGGTCAGAGTGAGCGTGCAAAACCGAGTTCCGGCGAGCGGGAGAAGCGGCTCCTCAGCGCGGCAGTAGTGCCAGTCTAAATCAAAATCATACCGCCCGGTGGGTGGATAAACGATCGCCGTGACCGCTGGCTGGCAATCCGGGTTGCAAAACCCAGGGGAGCGATGACCATATTACCCAGACCCTCAGGAGCTCTTCTCAATTCAACCGGCGGTCGTTCATGTCCTGCTTTTCTGCGTACCGGGTTTTTATCGCCATTCTTGTCGGCTTGGCCAGCGGGTCAATCGTGCTGCCGTCCGCAATGGCGCAGCCGCCACAGTCACCACCGGCCGCGGAGCAGCCCGCACCGGTGCCGCCGCTGAGCGTGGAGACGCTCTACCATCCCGAAAAGAAATTCGCCTACGTGCCGTCCACCGCGCCGCCGATGCGCTGGACAACTGATGAATCCGGCCAACCGCTGCTGCTGATCAAGCGGTCGGAGGGCTGGATGCAGCTCGCGCCGGCAGCGGTCGGAACCGAGACGCAGTCGCCGGAGACGCCCTGGCCAGGCGCTCAGCAATTGAAAGAGCAGCTGCTGTCGCTCGGCGATATCGACGCCGACAAGGCCGAAGCAGCGGTTTCAGCTTGGATCGCGTCGCCTTCCCGGTCGCTTGACCAAGCGCTGGTGCGGATCGATCAGTCGCTGGCGGTGGCGGGGCTTAAGCAAACGCCGCGGTGGGTGACCCGCCAAGGTCGCCCCTGGCGAGACGCCACGCTGAGCCCCGATGGTACGCGCGTCGCCTTTGTGCAGGAGAACGACCTGTACGTGCTGCATCTGCCTTCGGAACGTCTGATTCGAATTACCGACGATGGCTCGGAAACTCGGCTCAACGGCCGCCTGGATTGGGTGTACCAAGAGGAAATCTACGGTCGCGGGAACTTCAAAGCCTTCTGGTGGAGCGACGATTCGCGTGCGTTGGCGCTGCTGCGGCTCGATAACTCTCACGTTCTGCCCTACACGATCACTACCAGCGAAACGCCACAGGGCAGCACGCTCGTCGAACGTTATCCCAAGGCAGGTGATCCGATCACGGCGGCGGAACTGTGGGTGGCACAGCTCGGCGAAGAGGCATCGAGCGACGTAGCGCTCACGCCTGTGTTCGCACCGGCGGCCCAGGAAGAACTGCTGATCGTCCAGGTCGGCTGGCGCGCCGGCAGCCGGGAACTGATTTATGCCGTCACCAATCGTTTGCAGAATGAACTGACGCTGTGGCGGTGTGACTTAAGTGCCGGTGTCGAGAATCAGCCGGCGGCAATTCTGCACGAACGCTGCGATCAGTGGCTGGAGATACTCGGGTTGCCACACGGGTTACCTGACGGCGATTTCTTGTGGCTCAGTGATTTGCCCGAGGGCCGACGCCGGCTGTGGCAAGTCCGCCGCGATGGCAGCAGCCGGGTGCCACTCACTCCGGCGGATTTCGATGTTCGCGAATTGGTCGCAGTGAACCCGCAGACCGGCGCCGCCTATGTGACCGGCGACCGAGAACGCGGGACCGCTGGGCAACAGCTCTACCGCGTCGAACTCGGCCGCGAAGGCGCCGAACCTGCCCCGCTGACGCCCCTGACCTCGGGCCTGCCGTGGCACCGCGTGATTCTCAGCGGCGATCAAAGCTGGATGCTCGACTACGCCGGCAGCCTCACTCAGCCGACGGTCGTTTCGCTGCGCCGCTGTGATGGGACACCGGCCGAGCTGGCCGCTGAGCAGGTGCTGCACCGCGAGGAACTGCGTTTACCGGCACCCGCGATCGAGCCGCAGTGGCCATTGGTCAAAACGCCCGACGGGATCGTATTGCCAGCGTACCTGTTTCCGCCGCGCGCGGTCGATGGCGAGCAAGCCGCAGCGGACGCTGAACATGCACAAGGGGACAGCAATCGCTTCCCGGTGCTGATCGAGGTTTACGGTGGGCCGCTGGCGCCCACGGTCCGCGATGCCTGGAGTTCATCGCGCTACCTGTTCCACCAAATGCTCGCCGACCAGGGGATCGGCGTGTTGGTGGTCGACAATCGGTCCAGCGGTGGCCGCGGCTTGGCCGATGCCTGGTCGATCTACCGCCGCGTCGGCGAACAAGAGACGCAGGATTTGCTGGCGGCGGTCCAGTGGCTCAAGACGCTGTCGTGGGTTGACCCACAGCGGATCGCGGTGCGTGGCTGGAGCTTTGGCGGATTTCAGACCCTGCACGCGATGACTCATAGCGACGCGTTCGCAGCAGGCGTGGCTGGCGGCAGCGTGACCGATTGGCGGAACTACGACGCGATCTACACCGAACGCTACATGGGCTTGCCGGCCGACAATGCCGCGGGTTACGACGCGACGAGCCCGGTGCTGGGGGCGGAGCGGCTCAGCGGCCGGGTGCTGATGATCCATGGCGAACTGGACGACAACGTGCACCTGGCCAATACGTTGCAGATGACCGCCGCGCTGCAGCGTGCGGGAAAATCGTTCGACCTGATGATCTATCCGGCTGCGGCACACAGTGTGCAGGGTGCGATGCCGGTGTATCACTTGATGCGCACGACGGTCGAGTTCCTCCAGCGAGAGCTACGTGGGGAGAACTGACGGTCGGTCGCTTATCCTTGGCTCTCCGATGCGGTGTTGCAGGTGCCTGATCGTGGTCTGAGTCCTACCGCGGCCTCGTTGAACTGGGCCGATGAATTGACGGCCACGGTGGAACGTTGCTTTGCCGCAATGTGTTCCGTTCGCCGTCACCTGCACCAACACCCTGAACCGAGCGGGCAGGAGGTCGAAACGACCCGCTATCTCGCCTCCCTGCTAGCCAGCGAACGGTTGACTCCGCAGGTGCCGGAGGGTGGCCGCGGCCTATGGGTCGATATGGGAGGCGAAAACGGTTCCGGGTTTGTCGGCCCGCGGATCGGCATTCGGGCTGACATCGATGCGCTCTGGATCCAAGACGAGAAGCGAGTGGCGCATCGCAGCGGCGTCGACGGTGTGATGCACGCCTGCGGTCACGATGCCCATACAGCGATCGTGTTTGGCGCGGTGTCAGCGCTGGCGGCACTGGAGCGGGCTGGCAAACTGCCTTGGCCAGTCGCATGTCGGGCGATCTTTCAGCCTTCGGAGGAGGTCAATCAAGGAGCGATTGAGATGATCCGGGCCGGGGCGGTGGCGGGCCTCAGCGACCTGCTGGGCGTGCATGTCGATCCGTCGCGCGCGGTGGGCACGATCGGGATCCGCCATGGTGATTTCACGGCGGATTGTCACGAAGTCGAGATTCAAGTCCTCGGCCGCGGCGCTCATGCCGCGCGGCCCCATGAGGCGATCGATCCCATTGCGATCACGGCCCAACTGATTAACTCGATCTATCTGTTCGTCCCGCGGAATACCGATTCCCAAGACCCGGTGGTGATCACTTTTGGGCAAATCCATGGCGGTCACACATCCAATGCGATTCCCGATCAGGTCGTCGTCCGCGGCACGCTGCGAACCCTCGACTCCGAGGTCAGCCGCACGGTGATGCAGCAGGTCGAACGACTGGCCCGCGGTTTGGCGGAAGCCAGCCAGGCGCGGATCCAGGTGCGTTGGCACTCGGGGCCACCGCCGGTGAAGAACGACCCCGGGCTGGTCGGTCTGTTGACCGAATCGGCGCGGGCCGTGATCGGCGACCGGCAGGTGCAGACGATTCGCCGCCCGAGCATGGGAGGCGAAGATTTTGCGAACTATCTCGTGCATGTTCACGGTGCGATGTTCCGGCTCGGTTGCGTCACGGAACCCACCACGGCTCCTCCGCTGCACAGCCCGCTGTTTGATGTCGATGAACGAGCGCTGCGTATCGGCGCTGAAGTGCTCGCGCACGCCGTCATCCGCTGGTGTGATCCGAAAGACCGTTTGACCTCTTCTGAATCAGCTTACGAGTAGAGCATGCAGCCCATTGAGTTCATCGCATCGACTTATCCTTCCCTGGGCGTCGAAATTGAATTGGCGCTGGTCGACCGGCAGACCGGGGCCCTGCGATCCGCAAGCTCCGAGCTGCTTGCGGCGCTGCCGGAAATGGCGCGTGGGGCGATCAAGCCGGAACTGTTGCAGTGCTATATCGAACTCAACACGGGTGTCTGCCAAACGGTCGGCCAGGCTGTGAAGGAATTACGCAGCAACTTACAAGCGTTGCGGACCGTGGCGGACCCGCTCGGCGTGGACCTGCTCTGGTCCGCAACGCACCCGTTCTCCTCCTGGCAAGACCAACAGGTGACCGATGACGAGCGATATCACGGGTTGGTGACGCTCTTGCAAGATACCGCCCGACACATGGTGACCTTTGGGCTGCATGTGCATGTCGGGGTCGATTCCGGTGATAAGGCCGTCATGATCTGTGACCGGATGCTGCGTTATATCCCGTTGCTGTTGGCCGCGAGTTGTAACAGCCCATTTTGGGAGGGGCGCGACACCGGTTTGCATTCGTGGCGCTCCCGGGTGATGGAGGGCCTACCGACCGCCGGGCTGACGCCGTTTATGAGAAACTGGAGCGAGTATGTGTGGTTGATCAATCACCTCATCGAAACCGATTTCATTCAATCGATTCGCGAGATATGGTGGGATGTTCGTCCGCATCATAACTTTGGCACCGTCGAGGTGCGGATCTGTGACATGCCCGGTTCACTCAGCGATGCAGCAATGCTGGTGGCCCTGATCCACTGTCTTGTGAAGAAGCTTTCGGATCAGGTCGACGAAGGAACCTATCAGCACGATTGCCATCCGATGCTGGTTCGGCAAAACAAGTGGCGCGCAGCACGCTATGGTATGGACGCCAAGTTGGTCGACAATGAAACCCATGAACTCGTGCCAGCCCGAGATGCCGTTCGCAAGCTCGCCAGCGACCTGCTGCCGACATCGCGGTTATTGGGATGTGAGAAGGAACTGTTGCGGCTGATCGAAATGGCTGATCAACCGACGTGGTCGCAGCGGCAACGCGAACAGGTGACTCAAGGTGCCAGTCCCGAAGAATTGATCCGCTGGATGGTGCAGCAATCGACAGAAGACCTGGGATGAGTCGATCAGCGAACTCGAGCATCAAAGTGAGAGTTCGGGAGGCTTACGCGGGTTGAGTGGCAGTACGTCCTGAACATGGATCACGGTGGATTGGGGCGTTTCTCCAGGTCTGGCGATGGGTGGGGATGTCGGCAAGAAACTCGCCGACGATCAAAACAGTCTAGCGAAGTCTCGATCACGCTCGTGACCACGCCCTACGTGCCTCTGGGACGTGCCACCCAGTGAAGTCCAGCCAACCGATAATGACGCGCACATCGTCGATCTCTGCTTCCAGCTTAGAGGGCTGCTGCGGCGCCTTCGACACGCGGGTCGCTGGCGGCTCGCAATTGGCCTTCGGCCGTCAATTCGAGGGCTTGTGCCACGGCAATTGAGCCGGGGGACGCCAGCCGATGCCCCCGCTCGGTGAGCGCGGTGACGACGGCAGATTCGCCTGACTCGGCCTGATGCCAGCGACGTTCCAGCAGCAATTGATCAGGACTCCACTGATGGTGAACACGGGGAGCAGCTAGCGCCGCATCGACCGGCAATTGTTGATCGAGCACACCGATCAAGCATCGCAGCACGGCGTTGATGATTCGCGGCCCGCCGGCGGCGCCGCAGGTCAACCGCGGGTTCCCCTGCGCATCGGTGACGATCGTGGGGCTCATACTCGACAGCGGTCGTTTGCCCGGTGCGATCGCATTGGCCTCAGCCCCGAGCAAACCGAACGCATTGGGTGTCCCTGGAGCAATGCTGAAATCGTCCATCTCATTGTTCATCACCACGCCGGTACCGGGGATCACGACGCAGCTTCCAAATGTTGTGTTGACGGTATTGGTGATCGCCACCCAGTTTCCTTCCGCGTCAGCAGCGGTTAGATGCGTGGTGTGCTGCCGTGTGAACAGATCGGCGTCCGCCGCGGGCGGCTGGCCATGAGCGTGGACTTCCGTGACCCGGTTCAGATCGATCGAGGCTGCCAGCTGGTGGCAGTACTCGCGGTCAATCAATCCTTTGGGGACACCCACGTAGTCGGAGTCGCCGAGCCAGTGGGCGCGATCGGCAAAGGCCCGCTTCATCACTTCGGCCAGCAGGTGCACCGCCGTCGCCGGTTCATCTCGCAACAGCGCGGCGACCGGAAATCGTTCGAGCATCATCAGCATCTGGGCGACGTGGATGCCTCCGGAACTGGGCGGCGGAAAGCCGACGACTTGCCAATCGTGGTAACTCGTTTGGAGCGGCGGACGATTGACCGCGGTGTAGGTCGCGAAGTCAGCCGCAGTCAGCATTCCGCCGTTGTCGCTCATCCAGTCAGCACAAGCCTGAGCAAACGGACCGCGGTAGAACCAGTCCGGCCCCTCGTCAGCCAAGGCGGCTAGGGTGCGGCCGAGATCGGGTTGGCGGAGTCGTTGTCCGACCGCTGGCGGCGCCCCATTGGCCACCAGGAACTGGGCGGCGCTCGCCGGAAACCGCTGGAGCACCGCTGCTTGACCGCGAATCGCTGCCGCGGTGCTGTTGCTGATCAGATACCCTTCAGTCGCTATGTCGGCGGCTTCCCGCAGCGCCGCCGACCAACCGCCGCGGCCATGGGACAAGCTCGCTTTGGCGAGCGCTGCGACTTGCCCGGGAACGCCCGAGGCGAGCGGGCCGATGCGGCTGGCTTGCGGATCGGGTTTGCCGTCACGCAAATACATGTCGCGGTGGGCTTGTGCTGGGGCGGTCTCGCGTCCGTCGATCGCGGTGTACTCGCCT
>CALELC010000227.1 GCA_937904535.1 uncultured Planctomycetaceae bacterium | reverse complement strand
GATTGGCTGCTGGGTGGCGACGCGACTGGGTGATCGAACTCACTGCAGCAGATCAACAGAAAGTGCTTGAGCAGTTTTTGTCGGATCACGCTTCGGTGGAAGGCAAAGCTGCGGTGCTTGCCGTTGCCGGAAAATGGTCGCTGCCCGACCTCGACCGGATCGTTGGCGACATTCAGGATGAATTGCTCGCTTCGGTACTCAACTTAGATCTGTCAGCCGACGAACGGATCGCTGCCTGGGATCAAGCGATTCGGCTCGCTCCGGCCAGTCCGAAGCTCCTAGACGCTGCCGCAGCTCTCTTGACGCCTCAACTGGCACCTGAGCTGGGCGTCCGCGTGCTCAACTCATTGCAAGCCGCGCGCATCGCAGGGCTGCCTGAGCGATTGCTATCGCTGCGGGGCTCGCTGGGACCAAAGCTCAGCAGTCAAATCTTGACGCTGTTGCTCTCAAACGCGGAGAGCACCTCGGAGTTGCTCGACGCGATCGCCGAAGGGCGGGTCCGATTTACCGATCTGCAGCTGGATCAGCGACAAGCGATTCTGAATCATCCTAATCGAACGATTGCCTCACGAGCCGCGGAGCTGATGAAGGCCCAGGGGGCGATGGTATC
Organism: uncultured Planctomycetaceae bacterium; assembly: GCA_937904535.1. Lineage (GTDB taxonomy): Bacteria > Planctomycetota > Planctomycetia > Pirellulales > Pirellulaceae > UBA6163. The sequence goes on along the minus strand of CALELC010000227.1, from coordinate 1,489 downwards.
GACCAACCGTCAAGCCCTAGTTGATCAGTGGCTGCCGGTTGCCAAACGGTCTGGTAATGAAAACAACGGCCTGGCGGTATTTAAGAAACACTGCGCCGCTTGCCATATTCACGGAGAGATCGGTGTTGAAGTTGGACCCAATTTGACCGGGATGGCCGTGCATCCCAAGGAAGAGATTTTGGTCAATGTGCTCGATCCCTCACGGAGCGTGGAGAACAACTTCCGCACTTATCAGCTGCTGACTGTCGATGGAAGCGTCGTGTCTGGCATGTTGGCGGGAGAGTCTGCAAACTCGATTCGCATCATCGACTCGCAGGGCAAAGAGCAGCAGGTTCTGCGGGCGGACATTGAGCAGATGATTTCATCTGAAAAATCCTTGATGCCCGAAGGGTTCGAGAGTGCGATCAGCCAAGACGAAATGGCTGACTTGTTAGCCTTCCTGGCTAAACGAACACGCTACACCCCGCTGACCATCTCAGGCGTGGCAAACATCAACGGCAACAACGGGCTGCCGGGCTTCCGTGGACGTCCTGGCGACACCTTCAAACTCATGTCATATGGCCGTGTCATTGCTGAAGGCGTGCCGTTTGAGTTGATCGATCCACAGGGCGATCGGATTGCGAATATTATCGGATTGCAAGCGGCTGCGGGACGCAGGCCCATGACGTTACCCGACTCGGTTAGCATCGACTGTTCGGGCAAGGTTGCGGCCATTCACATCCTCGGCGGTGTCGCTGCGGCTGCCTACCCTCGCTTTGAGAATCCTTCGATCAGTTTGATTGTTCGCTGTCACTACAGCGATGGCACAACAGCGGACTTTGAATTGATCAATGGACAGCACATTGTGAGTTATGAGGAAGGTACCGATGTGCCGCAGTCGAAGCTAGCGATGCAAGCCAATGGCAAGCAGATCCGATACCTGATGGTTCCGGCAGACGCGACGAAGGAACTCAATCGAATCGAGCTCGTAAAGGGAGAAGACTTTTCCACGCCACTGGTGTTCGCCATCACCATTGAGTCGGCGGATGTTCCCTCACCGACTGACCGCGGCGCCGCCGGGCCGGCGGCCTCCGCAGCGGGTGAACCACGCGGCGAATGAGGTGGCAGTTTGAATCCGTGTGGTTGAGCGATGCCCTGGGGGCTCCATCAACCGCCGACCGCTGCCAGAGCCGGCTGATGATTGTCCGTTCATGAGAGCGGCATCCCACGCGTGAGAGTGCCTCGCTGCTCTAGGCTGCTATGCAAATCAGCGGACCGCAAGGCGAGGTTGGAAAACCGATTGGCGACGTACTTTGACGCCGTAGGCAATTTCACAGTACCCGATCGTTAAAGAGCCCGATCGATATCAGTTTGATACCGTGAAAACACATGGCCGATGGCTGCGGACGGGGATTCCATTGGGCCGGCCAGCCTGATCTGATCACGACCGATCGCCTCGCGATATCAGGGTCGGGGGCCAACCGGAAAAGTCTGATGGTCCTTCAGCGTT
>CALELC010000226.1 GCA_937904535.1 uncultured Planctomycetaceae bacterium | reverse complement strand
GTCGTAGTTGTAGCTCCGCGTCTCGCCTACCCCGTTATGGTAGCTGCTGGAGATCAGCCGGCCACTATCGTCGTAGGTCCGCGTGTCGATCGTGGTCGAATCGACGGCGAGCGTGGCCAGTTGGCCGCGAGCGGTGTAGGTGCGAAGCACTTCGCTGCCGTCAGGGTAAATCTGCGTCGACACCCGCCCAGCCGCATCGTACTGCGTCTGGCTGGTATAGGTCTGGCCGGAGATCGTCAGCGACTCGGTCGATTTACGTCCCGCAGCATCATAGGTGAGAGTCACCGTGTTGCTGTACCGGCCGCTGACGGCAGTCAGCAGCCGCGAGGCGGCATCGTAGGTAAACGTGTCGCTGTCGGCGATCGTTCCCGAGGGGCTGTTGGCCGCGGTGCAGTAGTCGCGAGACAGCAGTCGCCTACCCGATACCGCCGCACCGTCGCGCAGCGATGTTTTGGATGCCCGCGGGCCGTCGCCTCTGGGCGTTTCGATTATTGCATCAGCCAATCGCGCGGGCGATGCTGACGGCTTTCTCAATATCTCGTTCGGCGTAGATTTCGCTCGTGCTGGCGGACGCGTGGCCAAGGATCACCTGAGACGCTTCTAAGCCAAACCGCCGGCGAATGTCGGTTGCAGCGGTGTGTTGCAACTGGTTCGGCGACCAGCGATTGTCGGACTGCCATCGCTTCAACGCTTCACCTTCGATCCCTTTCAGTGCGGGGAACGCTCGGTCCCAGGCGCGGGCGATTGCTCGTCCATAGCTGTGCGTGGTGTAGTGCTTGCCAGGTGAACGCTGTTTGCCGATCCGCGGCTTGTCAGATTTGTCGCTTCGCTTGCCCGGCCGGTTACCGGCTCCCAGGGGAATGGTTCGGCTCGCGCGTGTCGATCGACCGCAAGCTTGGCAACGACTTCGTGAGGACAGAAGCAAAACGCGTCGGCGCTGCGCAGCAGGTAGGGGGCGATCACCTTTTGAGCTTCTGGACCGATGAAGACGATCCGGTCGCGGCCGTGGTGCTCGGTCTTGTGCCCAGCTACCCGGTACCGCCACACATCGGTCGAACGATCGACGGCTCCCGGCGTGAGTTTGCAGACCTCACCGGGGCGGGCGCCGGTCAGTAACTGAAACCGCACCATGTCTGCAACCGTCGGCGGCAGGTGCGGCAGCGTGCGTTCAACGATTGCCACGTCGACCGGTTGGACAGGTGGCGGTTCGGGGGAATTGCAGCGGCCTTTCTTGAGCCCAGGAACTGCTGTCACCGCCTGGAGGACTGCAGCCGGGGCCAACTCTTCGGCTACCGCCCAGCGGATGATTCGGGTTACCCGTCGCTGATTTTTGTTGACACCAACGCGGGTGAGCCCTCGGTCGATCCACCGTTGCCGAACGCGTTTCAGGGCATTGGGTCCGAACTGCGAGACGGGCAAACTGGCAAACTCGGCTTTAACGTCCCGGATGACGTTTCGCATGCCCTCCAGTTCGCTGGTTGGCTTGCCGTCCTTGAGATAGTACCCGGCCGCGTGCGTCCAGTAGGCAGCGAGCACTTCCAGGATGGTGGTCTCGTCCGGCTCATCTTCGGAAGAGACTGGCCGGCGACCAGCGGCGAGATAGCCCGCGATCAACTCATCGTACTTGGCGACGGACTTTGGACAGTCGTACGGTCCAAGGTAGTGATCCTGGCCGTGGAGCGTGACGACTGCGCGTCCGCTCGCCTTGTGCAGCCGATACTTCGGAACCGTTCGTTTCAGGCGTGGCATAGTGAGGGGTCTCCATCGTTTCCGCAAAACGGTAATTACCGTTTTGGGATTTTCGGGAAACGCCGCACTGCCTCACGTTCGGCAGGTAACTTCTACCAGTTTCGGCTATAAAGAAACTTCGTTTTTCGAATCAATGGAGGTGAACGGACTTGAACCGATGACCCTCTGCTTGCAAAGCAGATGCTCTCC
>CALELC010000225.1 GCA_937904535.1 uncultured Planctomycetaceae bacterium | reverse complement strand
CGCCGATCAGTGGTTTAGGAAGATGGACTCGCTCGCAGAGTCCGCGATGGATGCGGTGACGGACGAGTCGGTGAAGATCTTCCCGACGCGCTACCGCAAAGGCTACCTCGACTGGCTGGGTGAAAAACGCGATTGGCCGGTCAGTCGCCAATTGTGGTGGGGGCATCAGATTCCAATTTGGTCGAGCGGCCCGCTCAGCAGCGCGGACGCGGTGGCGCTCGTCGAGCGGCTCGATGGGCTGGCCGCGGGCGACGCTCTGACTCATCAAATCGACGGCGACGAGAACGGTGAGGCCAACGTCTTTGTCTGCTTGCGAGCTGAGGATGCAGAACTGGAGCAAGCAGTCGAACAGCTGGGACTGACACGCGATCCCGACGTGCTCGACACCTGGTTCTCGTCCGCCCTGTGGCCGCACAGCACCCTGGGCTGGCCGGAGCAAACGCCGGAGCTGGAATACTTCTATCCCACCAGCACGCTCATCACCTCGCGCGACATCATCACTTTGTGGGTGGCGCGGATGGTACTGATGGGCCTGAACAACACGGGTAAGGTTCCGTTCCACGAAGTGTTCATCCACCCCAAGATCCTCGACGGGATGGGCGAGACGATGAGCAAGTCGAAGGGGAACGGTGTCGATCCGCTCGACATCATCGACAAATTTGGCCCCGATGCCCTGCGGTTCGGTCTTGCTTGGTTGGCCACCGAAACGCAGGACGTGCGGATGCCGGTGCAGTACGAGTGCCCGCACTGCGAGAAGTTGATCGATCAAACGAAGAAGAACCGTAGCCAGCCGCGGATCGACTGTCCGCACTGCGGCCAAGGATTCTCGACGCAGTGGGCGGAGACGCCGGCGGACCTCGCGCTGCCCCGTGGGGCCGTCGTCAGTGAGCGGTTCGAAACTGCCCGCAACTTTGTCAACAAACTCTGGAATGCCGCACGGTTCACCCTGCTGAACCTCGAGGATTTCCAAGCTGTCGAAATCGATCGCACGACGCTGCCGCTGGAAGATCGTTGGCTACTCAGCCGCTTGGCGACGGTCACTGGCGAAGTGACGGCAGCGATCGACCAATACCGGTTCGCCGAAGCCGCACGGGTGCTGTATGACTTCGCTTGGGACGAGTTCTGCAGCCTCTATGTGGAAATGGCGAAGGCACGTTTGGCTGATCCGAGCAGCCGTGCGGCCACGCAAACGATCATCGCCCACGGCCTCGACACCTTGCTGCGTTTGCTGCATCCGGTGATGCCATTCGTGACCGAAGAGATCTGGAGTCATCTGAAGGCGGCTGCCCCCGTGCGGGGCCTCGAATCGCCGCAGCCGGCTTCCGAGTTCTTGATGCTCGCCTCCTGGCCGCAGGTAGACCCGCGCGATACCGGCGACAAATCGATCGAGCAGCAATTCGCAGTGTTCCGCGAAGTTTTGGGAGCCATTCGACGGATTCGCAGCAGCCAGAACATTCCGCCGCGCGACTCCGTGCCGGTGGCGATTCGGTGCGATCAGGCGACCGCGGCACTGCTGACGCCGATGCGGGTGCTGTTGGAGTCGCTGGCGACCGCCGAGGTCATCTCGCTGGGCCCCGACGCGACAGCCTTTGCAACCGATGCTCCGCTGGCCATTCCACAGTTGGATATCGATGTCCACGTCGATCTGGAACAGTTCATCGATGTGCAGGCCGAGTTGCAGCGGCTGGAGCGATTGCTGAGTCAGATCGTTAAGCAGATCACCGGTAAGGAGCAGAAGCTGCAGAACGAAAACTTTGTCAGCCGCGCCCCCGAGCAGGTCGTGATGCAGGAACGCCAGTCGCTGGAGGATCTTCGTCGTCAACAGACGAGCGTCACCGCCGACATCGACAAATTGAAGAGCCGTGCAACCTCGTAGGCGCTAGAATACGACAACCGGCGAGCCGCTTGGAACGAGCTGCCGCCGGAACGCGGCTGCGAAAGTGAAGACGGCGTTGTGCCGGGAGCAATCAATGGATTTTACGGCGATCGACTTTGAAACCGCCAACTCGGCTCGTCACAGCGCCTGTCAATTGGCGGCCGTGACGGTCCGCGACGGCCAAATCGTCGATCAGCAGTGCTGGTTGATCCGTCCGCGACCGTTTTATTTTCACCCGATGAACATCCGCGTTCACGGGATCGAGCCCGAGCAAGTGGCTGATGAACCGGAGTTCTGCGATTGTTGGTCGACGATCTCGGGATACCTCAGCGACCGCTGCTTGATCGCACACAATGCGCCGTTTGATATCGGTGTGCTGCTTGCCTGCCTGCGGTTCCACGAGCTGCCGGTTCCACCGCTGCAGTTTTCCTGCACGCGCTTGGTCGCCAAACACACCTGGACTGACCGCCCGGCCTATGGGCTGAAACCACTCGCCAGTTGGCTGGGAATCAGCTTTCGCCATCACGACGCGCTGGAGGATTCGGTTGCCTGCGCAAAGATCCTGCTCGCTGCGGCCGATTCGGTCGGCGCCAGCTCGATGGAGCAACTTGAACAGAAGCTCTCGCTAAGACGCGGGGCGGCCGGGGAGTGGGGCTATCGTGGTGCGTCCCGCATGAGCCGTCGCCGGAGCATCAACGCGTGGCTGGCTCAGGAATCTCAGCGAAATCCTAGAATTTCGGACTTTCGAGATTAATTTAGGGTAGGAACCCGGTTTGCTTGCCGAAATTTCTCGGTGGCTACTCTTCGCCGATCGTTCCTCAACGACCAAGCCCCTTACCGATGTCCCACTGCGACGCTCGACGCTTCTCCGTTCAGCAAGCGAACGTTTTGGTTAAGGATCTCTTCCAGCATCGCGCCTGGATTTATTGGGCCGATTTGATTGTCACCTTGGCGATCGGCTATTCCGCCGCGGGGATTTATCTGTCAGCTCCGTTGTTCTCGCCGCTGCAGATTGCCTGCTATTTCGTGGCTGGATTCGCGCTCTTTCGCGCCGGTTCATTCATTCACGAAATCGTTCATATGCCTGGCCGGCAGATGCGGGCATTTAAGATCGGCTGGAACGTCTTGGCAGGGATCCCGATGCTGATGCCGTCGTTCTTCTACGGCAACCACATCGATCACCATTCGTCGAAGCACTACGGAACCGGCAAGGACGGTGAGTATCTTCCGATCGGCAGCGGCACCCTGCGTGAGATCGGACACTTCTATTTGCAAGTGGTGTTTCTGCCGGTCGTGGTGTACCTGCGGTTCTTGATCATCACGCCGCTATCGTTCTTTCATCCAGGCCTCCGCCAGTGGGCGCTGGAACGGGCGTCGTCGTTTGTAATCAACCTGCAATACCGCCGAACCATTCCGCGAAATGCTCCTCGGCAGCAGTGGGCCGTTATCGAGTTCTTCTGCTTCTTGCGAGCCGCAGCCATCCTGGTCGCCCCAGCCATGGGTGCAGTGCCCTGGAGTCGCGTGGTACTGCTCTACGGCCTAGCGCTGATGACCCTCGGCTTGAATTACATTCGCAACTTGGTTGCTCACCGCTACGAGAGCACGGGGCGGCCGATGAGCCATCTCGATCAGCTCGAAGATTCAGTCAACATCATCGGGATTCCGGTGGTCACGGAGCTGTTCTTCCCGCTCAACCTGCGTTACCACGCGCTGCATCACCTGCTGCCGACATTGCCTTACCACAATCTCCCGCAGGCTCACCGGCGGCTGATCGAACACTTGCCTGCCGATTCGAGCTATCACCGCACGGTTCATCCGGGCTTCCTCAATGTAGCGATGCAAGTGCTTCGCAATGCTCGCCAAGCCCCAGCCACCGAAGCAGGAACGTCCAGCCGAGCCGCGGCGTGGTACGCCAACCGCAAACGCTGGTACGAGCCACAACCGCGTGAAACCCGTCTCGAGTTTGCCCAGCGCGACGAGCAGCCGACCGCGACTGTCCGCCAAGCCGGTTAGTCCAGACTGCCGTCCGTGACCATCGCCTCCTCGGCCGATCCCAGCGATCGGCACTGCCTTTGCACCCTCGGCAGTGGCTCCGTTGGATTTTCCGACCCTACCGAGGAGATTTGTCATGGGATTATTTGGCAGCAAAGAGTTCAATACGCTCGAAGACCTGTTTTGTCATCAGTTAGAGGACTTGTACGACGCTGAAATGCGACTGACGAAGGCCTTGCCGAAAATGGAGGCGGCGGCCCATACCCCCGCGCTCAAGAACGCGTTCAAACAACACCTGCGGGAAACCGAAAACCAGGTCAATCGTTTGGAACAAATCTTCGCGCAACTCGGCAAGCAGCCGCACCGCGAGACGTGCCCAGCGATGAAAGGTTTGATCACCGAAGGCGAAGAAATGATTCAAAGCCAAGGTGACGACACCGTCCGCGATGCCGCCTTGATCGCCGCCGCTCAGCGCGTCGAGCACTACGAAATGTCGGGCTATGGCACGGCACGGACCTTCGCCGAACAACTGGGCCACTCCGAGGCCGTCCAATTGCTTGACGCGACCTTGGAAGAAGAAAAAACCACCGATGCCAAGCTGACGCAAATCGCTCAGGCAATCGTTAATCCGCGGACACCGAAATAGCCGCAAACACGCTCGTTCGAATCCTCTGACTTCACCACGCTCCGGTACTGCGAACGGAGCGTGGTTCTTTGTGTGAGGTTGCTTTCAGGCCTTGGCGGCATCGGCTTGGGCAGATTGTTCTTTCGGCGTCGGCGCATCTGGATCACGTACTTCATGGGCTTGCCGGACCATGCGGACCGCACCATCGGAGGGCTGGATCTGCTGCCCAAACCGCCGCGCCCACACCTGCGTGAACTCGGCGCCTAACAACAGAATCAGTGACGAGTAGTAAACCCATACAAGAACTAACACCAACGATCCGGCGGCACCATAAGGTCCGCCGACTTCGACATTGCCAAGATATAGACTTAGCAAGAACTGGCCGATCATAAACAGCACCGCCGTGGCAAGCGAACCGATAGCCACATCCTTCCAGGCGATCTCCGCATCCGGCAGAATCTTAAAAATTGCGGCGAACAGGAGTCCGAATACCAGCAGACTGACCAGCAGGTTAATTGCCCACAGCAGGGGTTGCCAAAAATCACCTGGCAACATCGCGCCTACATAATCTCCTAGTGCTGCCAACACGCTGGTCAGAATGAGCGAGACCAACAAGAGGAATGCCACAGCGAGAATCATCCCCAGCGATAAGATTCGCTTGACCACAAACGTGCGGATGCCACCGAGCTGCGGATCCGGTTCGACTTCCCAAACGCGATTGAGCGCCAGTTGCAACTGCGCCACCACCCCGGTAGCCCCGAATAGCAAGAGTCCGACGCCGATCAAGCTCGCGACGATACCGACTCCCGTATCCTCGGCACGCTCGATCATGGCGTGCATCTCGTCGGCGCTCATCACGCCTTGCATCTGCGACTCCAGCGCCTGCTCGACCTGCTCGCGTTCGAAAATTGCGCTACCGATCGTCACCAAAATCACTAACAGCGGTGGCAAAGCAAAGACGGTGTAATAAGCCAGTCCCGCGGCCATGCTCATGCAATCATCATCGATAAATTGCTGAAAAGTTCGCTTGATGATTTGAAAGATGCCGGCTTTCTCAGATTCCATGGATGCGGCCCCTCAACCTTCCGCCCGCAGCACCAGGCAGATCAAAGATCGATCGACAAAAGAGCAGGGCGGATGGGCTCCGAAACCCACCAATACGCTCACCTCAACTCTGAGCGGGGACTGCAAAACGGGCGCCAACCTCTGTTAAAAGTGTGCGCAGCCCCTTCACGCTGCTCAGCCTGCCAGCAGCCAATCGCAGCGGATGCCGCGCTGCCAGCGTACTGATAAGCATCTCGGAGGGGCTCTCTCGGCAGAACGAGTCACAGAACTGGGATGCAGTCGCCCCAACGGGGCAACCTTATGTCAGCCCAGGGCAACACTCTGGGAATCACTGCCAAGGAGCATCACGAAGCCCCGACGGGGCGGCTCTAAGAATACCGCGGCCAGATCGAGTCGCCCCAACGGGGCAACCTTATGTCAGCCCAGGGCAACACTCTGGGAATCACTGCCAAGGAGCATCACGAAGCCCCGACGGGGCGGCTCTAAGAATACCGCGGCCAGATCGAGTCGCCCCGTTGGGGCTGGGGAAGTTCAATACCAGGACGTCGTCCTGGCCTTGCATCGCACCGGCCCGGTGGGCCTGCCACGAACACAGCGTGAATCCACAGGATTCACAGCAGCCGCTTCCTTTGGGTAAAGCAATCCAGCGGAACGATACCTGCCGGGATGCTTAGGAGAGAGCCGGCACGCCTTCAAACCGACGTCCTAGTCCTGGCGGACGTCCTTGGGCAGAGAAGCGAGTTAGGACGTAGTCTTTGCGTCCCGCGTGAGTTCATCGAACTTGGCCGCGGCGGCCGTCCACGGTTCGGTGTTGCGGGGCTGATAGACAGTCGGCGCAAAACTCGCACGCACCAGTGCCCGCGCCTCATCGACGCCAGCGAGCGCGCCGCTGCCAATCATCTGCATCAGCACGTTGCCCGTGGCGGTCGCTTCAACGGGGCCGGCCACTACCGTTCGGTTACAGGCGTCTGCGGTCATCTGACACAGCAGACCATTGAGTGAGCCGCCGCCCACGACATGAATCGTGCTGATCGATCCGCCGACAATTTGCTCCAGCGACCGCAGACAACTGCGGTACCGCAGCGCCAGTCCTTCGAGTGCAGCCCGATAGAGCGTCGCATGATCGGTCGGCGCAGTCTGACCCGTTCGCTGGGCATACGCAGAAATCGCATCGATCATGTCATCCGGCGCTACAAAGCTCGGATCATCGGGGTCGAGCAACAACTGCAGCGGCTCGGCGGCCGCCGCCTGGCGAACCATGGCGTCCCAGGTGACCGAAATATCGCGACGCTGGAGTGCTGCGCGGATCTGTTGGAAGATCCACAAGCCGCCGATGTTCTTGAGCAATCGGGTGCTGCCGCGCACCCCGCGTTCGTTCGTGAAGTTAAACGATGCCACGGTTTCGTTGATGATCGGTTGCGGGATCTCGCAACCCATCAGCGACCAAGTTCCGCTGCTGATGTAGCACCAATCTGGGCGAGCCGGTGCGAAGTTCTCTGCCGGAACCGCCAGAACCGCCGAGGCGGTGTCGTGGGTCGCTGGCACAATAACGGGGACATCATTCAGTCCGGTCGCCGAGGCTACCTGCCGGTCAAGCAGGCCGAGATTCGTTCCTGGCTCGATCGGCGGAGCAAAGATTCGTGACGGCAAACCGAGCCGCTCGATCAACTTCATCGACCAATTTCCGGTGTTCGGATCGAGCAACTGAGTCGTCGAGGCGTTGGTGACTTCGATGCTGCGGCGGCCCGTCAGTAACCAGTGAAAATAGTCACCCATCATCAGCATCGCGTCGGCGTGCTGCAGAGCCGGGGAACCGCTCAGCGATTGCGACAATAACTGGTACAGCGTGTTGATCTCCATGAACTGGATACCGGTCGCTGCGAAAATCTCTGACCGCGGCACAAGCGAGAATGCTCGCTCATACATGCCGTGGGTGCGGCTGTCGCGATAGTTGAACGCTGGCCCCAGCGGCACGTCATGCTCATCGACCAGCACGTAGTCGACGCCCCAGGTGTCGACGCCCACCGATGCCACGTTGTCGTATTGCCCCGCCGCGG
>CALELC010000224.1 GCA_937904535.1 uncultured Planctomycetaceae bacterium | reverse complement strand
GCGTGGCGGTCAGCGAACCGGCATTTTGGGCGGGATTTGACCGCGGCAGCGCCGACGGTTTTCGCGACTACTTTCGTCAGCTCGTCGAAGTCGAACCCAAACGTGCAGCGCAGTACGGTATTCAGCACTACTGCTGGCTGTGCATCAACGCCAAAGAAGCGGAAAACGTTTCGCTGTCGCGCGAAGTAATCGCGATGATTCCCGAGTTTCTCGACGCCCCAGGCGTACTGGGGATCGGCGAGATCGGGCTCAACAAAAACACCCGCAACGAAGCGACTGTGTTTTTGGAACACCTCGACCTGGCTGCCAAATACAACCAGCCGATCCTGATCCATACGCCGCACCTGGAAGACAAGTACCAGGGGACGCGGATGATCCTCGACATGCTCCAGGGTGACTCGCGGCTCGAGCCCTCGCGAGTGCTGGTCGACCATGTTGAGGAACACACGATCGGCGAGGTTCTAAGCCGTGGCTTTTGGGCCGGAATGACGCTGTACCCGGTCACCAAATGCACGCCCGAGCGAGCAGCCGACATGATCGAGCAGTACGGACCGGAGCGGCTGATGGCCAACTCGGCTGGCGACTGGGGGCCGAGCAAACCGACGGCGATTCCCGATTTAATCTTCGAACTCCGCCGCCGCGGTCACAGCGAAGCGCTGATCCGCCGCGTCGTCTATGAGAACCCGATCGAGTTCTTCAAAAACAGCCGCAATTTCCAGTTCCGCGAACGCGGCCAAGCGGCGACCTCCGCCGCGGAAAGTCACCCTTAACCAGATCGTTGCCGAACGTCAGGTGAATGCACCTGGTTGACCTGCGAACCGATTGAGCAGCCGTTAAAGCTGCTGCGCATTCAGACCATCGCGCATTCAACCGGCTTCACTCGCAGCAGTTCATCCTTGACTCGGGGGCCGATTGTCGAGTAGCACGCTCCTAAGCCCCTACTTAGGACCTTGCGATGAAGACGATCCGGTTACTGACAGGCGTCCTGCTGCTCGGAATGACAACGGTTGCGGCTGAGCAGCCTGAGCTGTTAAGCGTACCCACCCAAACATCGCACTGGACGCTGGCAGAGAGCGATCAGTCCAAGCCCGAACCGCTATACGATTTCCCTATTTCGCGTGCCTTGGGAATCGACATCGACTACCCCCAGCCACAACCATCCGAGCCCCCACGCGACACGCGTATTTTCAGCTTCTCCATTGCCGCGCACTAACGTTTTCGGAACTGGTCCGTGCCTGACAAGCGCTGTTTTCGTGTGGATGAACGCGACCTTGAGGAATTGCGCGGCCATTGTCGAGATCAGCAACTCATTGATTCGTTTGCTCATTGGATCCAACATTTTGCTCCCCGGGTCGACGATGTCATTGCAGAGATTTCCACCGCATTCGCTGAGACGCGTTTGGGCGACGGGATCGGGCTCTTTCAAGCCAACGGTCTAGACGACTACGCTTCCGATGAGGAGCTCCGGCAACTTCGTGCCCGCGACGAAAAAACCGACTGGAGCCGGATCGCTTACGCCGATCTCGAGCGTTGCTATGCTGCGCCATCCTTTCTCGATGCTCGCGGGTTTGTCTTTCACCTGCCAGCCTTTCTGATTGCGGAGCTCAACGACCAGCATCCCTACGGGTTTATTGATCGGCTATTTCGCACCGAAGAACATCCGGCAGGCTGGCGACAACTGCTCACCGAAAAGCAACGGCGTGCCGTGATCTCAGCACTCCAGCTCGTCAGAGTGCATCCAGACTATGAGCTCCACCAACCGGAAATCGATGCAGCCATCGAGAAGCTGGAATGAAGTCTAGCGAAGATTAAAATGGGAGCGTTGGTGTCGGGCGGTATTCCCCTGAGGGATTCACATGTCGATCGAGCTACCATTGGAACGGATGACTGTTGCCGAGAAGCTCGAGGTGATGGAGGCGATTTGGGAAAGTCTCAGTGCGCAGCCGGCCGATGTCTCGGCTCCTGAGTGGCACGCGACCGCTTGATCTAGTGCCCGAATCGTCGGACCGTGAAGGTGACATCTACAGCATTCATTAGGCGACGATTCGCCAGCAGCGGTGGATCTTGCGGTTGCGATAGTTCGGTGGCACGGTTTGGTTGCTGATCTCATGCACGTCCGCTGCTGGCAACTCGCCCGGCTCCATTTTGAACCCGCGGAAGTTATTGGAAAAATAGATCACGCCGCCGGGTGACATCCGCTGCAATAGCTGCGTCAGCAGCGGCACGCTGTCGCGCTGCACATCCCAATAATGCTCACTGCGTTTGCTATTGGAAAACGTCGGCGGATCGACCACAGCGAGGTCAAACAGCGGCTCCACCGGCAATTGATTGACGAACCCGACCGCGTCGGAGCGGACAAATCGATAGGCAGGTCGCTCCAAACCGTTGAGCCGCAGGTTGCGCTCAGCCCATTGCAGATAGGTGTTGGACCAGTCGACGGTCACTATCTCGCTTGCCCCACCCGCAGCCGCGTACACGGAGAACGCACCGGTGTAGGCAAACAGGTTGAGAAAACGTTTGCCGGCGGCGACATCGCGGACCATCATGCGAGTAATGCGGTGGTCCAGGAACAGCCCGGTGTCGATGTAGTCTGAGAGGTTGACGATGAACTTTAGCCCGCTCTCCTGGACTTCGATCTCATAGCGATCCTGTGCGACCTGCTCGTGCTGCGTCGTGCCGACCTGACGTCGCCGCCGCTTGAGAAACACCTTCTCTGGCGGCACGCCGAGCGTTTCCCCAGCGGTCTGGGCCATCAGGTCAAGCCAAGCATCGTGAGCGACCGGGTCGCGTTCGCTCGGGCGGTCGTACTCGGTCAGATGCAGGTGATCTTCGTAGCGATCGACCACCAACGGGATCTCCGGAATGTCGCGTTCGTAGATCCGAAAGCAGGTGATCCCTTGCTTCGTCGGCAAACGGCGCAGGTGCCGGGCAAGTTTCGTCAGCCGACTAGCGAACACTTCCGCTTGAGCCCGCATCCGCGGATCGTCAGCCGCTGCCGAGCGATTCTTGTTGTTCATCGCTCAAGCCCCTACGATCGGTTTGTCATAGATGCGATGCGTTTTGGTGCGCACAGCGCCACCGCGTTCAATCGTGTTGCGGCTGAGCGAATTGCTTTCCAGCACCCACGAGAACTCACCGACTTGGATGCCGAACTCGACTGCGTCGGGCAGGATTCTCGACAGGGTCACCAGCCCCAAGCCCCACTTTTGATATTCCGGCAAGACGTTGGCGCTGATCATCCGCAGCCGTTTGAGCCGCTTCTTTTGCAGCAAAATCCGCAGCCAGCCAAAGGGGAACAGCTTACCGCCCATCTTCTTGATCAGCGGGTTGTAATCCAGCAGCCCAAAACCGGCCCCAACCGGACGACCATCAATCTCGGCAATGCTCGTCATCTCCGGCACGATCAAGTGTTTGAGCCCCTGGGCCTGATGATCGATCTCGCGAGGGCTAAACGGCACGTAGCCCCAGGTGCCCTGCAGCGATTCGTTGTAGACATGCAAGAAAGTCCGCACGTCGGCGTCGAAGTTCTTGGGATTGATCGGCCGACAGACGACGTTGAATCGCCGTGTCGACTCGTCGATCACGAACTGCAGTTTCGGATCGATCCGCTCCAGCAACTCAATCCCCGCTTCGTAGCTGAACAGGTCCTGAACTTTCACGAACCCGCAGCGGACGAGGAGCGAGTCGTAATAGTCGCGGTTGTAGGGGATCAAGAACGTCGGCGGCGTATCAAAGCCGTCAATGAGCAGGCCGCAGTCGTAATTGAGACTCGGATTGACCGGACCGCGAACGGTATCCATCCCTTGGTCGAGCAGCCACTGCTCGGCGGTATGGAACAACACCCGCGCCGCTTCGATGTCATCGTGACATTCAAAGAAGCCAAAAAAGCCGACTTTGTCGTTGTATCGCTGGTTGTGCCCGCGATTGATGATCGCCACCACCCGGCCGACCGTTTTGGCGTTGCGAGTGACGATAAACGCCTGGCAACGATTTTCGTCGTAGAACGGATGCGGTCGAAACCCGACGAGTTCGTCTTGGACGCGCCAGATCGGAGGCACCCAGTTGGGATCATCCGCGTAGATTTCACGCTGCACGCGGATGAATTGACGCCGGTCAGCGGCAGATTGGACCGCGCGGCATTGCAGGGAATCGGACATCAAGCAGTCGAGCCGTTGTTGAGCAGAGAGGAAGTTGTGTCACAATGCGTCTGGACGTTATTTCGTGCCGCAGTCATAACGATAACGAACGCCGCCGTCCGATAGCAGTTCCCTTAGCAGTTGCCGTGCCTTCATCAACGACGATCTCGAGTTCTCGCAATCCGCTCATCCGGCACGTGGTGCGACTGCGAGACAATCGCTTTCGCCAGCGGGAAGCAGCGGTGCTCGTGGATGGCCTCCGGGAAATCGAGCGTGCGCTGGCTGCCGGTCTAACGTTGCGATCGTTGTTTCTCGCCGAGTCGCCGGAGGGCGAGCACGAGGCCTTGCCAGCCGCGGTTGGTCCTGCGATCACCTGGGTCACGCCGGAGATCTTGCGTCAGATCGCTTACGGCGACAACCCACGAGGCGGCGTCGCCG
>CALELC010000223.1 GCA_937904535.1 uncultured Planctomycetaceae bacterium | reverse complement strand
GGCGATACCTGGGACAGCCTCCTAGCAGTCCCAGCCCACGGCGTTCACTGGCTCCAGAACCAAGGAGCTTTGCAGTTCAAGCACCACCGCTTAACCTCCTTGCCCGGGGCCTTCGGAACCAGTGTGGTCGACGTCGACAACGACGGCGATCTCGATGTGATTGCGGTTTCTTGGCTACCACCGAACGTTCAGCCCAATGCGATCGCGGGCGGAAGTTACGGATCGATCGTTTGCTTGGAACAGGTGCAGCCCGGTCAGTTCGAACGGCACACGCTCGAACGCGGCCACCCCTACTATTCGAGCGTCGTCAGCGGCGATTTCAATTCGGACGGACGAGTTGATTTCGCCGTCGCATCAGGACCGATGGTTGCCGCAGACCGCCAGGAAAAATTCTACCTGGCGATTTGGTGGAACGAGGCTGGCCAAACTCCTTAGACACCAACCACCGTGGCGATCATCCGCGGCAGGGCACCGAATGATTCATCCGGGTGCCCCTCGCTTCGCTCTTCAGCAACCTACTCGACAACAATATCGAACGTGTTGGGGCCGGCCCCAACCGTGAAGCTGAGTGGTGTCGTCTGCGGACGAAGGTATTTCTGCGGTACCAAATTCTTAGACGGAGCCGCCGCCGTGGCATCCTCGGGCGAATAGTTAGCAGGCAACTCATCGCCTGTGTTCGCTGACGGATCCGCCAGTTTCACCGGCTCGGCTGGCCCATCGAACTTGGAGACCGTGACCTTAAAGGTCCCAGCCATCGCACCATCACCTTTCTCAAAGGTGGTCAGTGAATACTTGCCCTCGCTGTCGGTCACACCAATCGCGCCACGCGTATTCTCGTCGGTCGCCGAGAAACCGATATTCGCACCAGCCAATGGTTTTCCATTGAAGGTCACGGTTCCGGTAACCGGATACGTCGCCGGATTGGAAGTACCACAACCGGCCAATCCGATAATCATCAATCCTGACAACGCTGCGTGCAGCGCTGAACGACACTTCATCGATCTGGTTCCTAGAAGAGCTCAAATAGGTGCGGACGTCGAAACGTCCGCACCTAGCAAATGCAGAATCTAAAGCGCGAACGAAAGATGTTCCTGACTACGGCATTTCAAACGATTCGCCGCCCGCCTTTGAGCCCATCGCGCCCCAGACGCCGAACGGCGACGGTCCCGAGCTGGCGGCCAGCGGTGCCGGAACATTGGCGTCACCCGCATTGATCGAGTCCGACACGAATCGGACCGAAGCATCGGACAGGGCGACATTGACACCGCCGGGGTGACGGCTGACCGGAGGCAGAATCATCCCATCTTGATCGGCCCACGTTCCACGATCGAAACAGGTTGGGGAGTTCGGTGGCAGAATCGTGTTAAACGAAACGCGGTGCGACTGGCCATCAACCCAGTGGCGCCCCCAGTGATTGTTCACCGGTGTGCCTTCGGCATACCAGCGGCCAAGGGTCACCGTACGGCACAGCGCCGGTGAATTGTGAACGCCCGGCACCTGGGCACTCCCCAGGACGTAATCCAAATCCTGGAAGCCGGCCGGCGATGGCTGTTCACCCGCATAGGCGCTGTGGATCAGACGCTCGCTCATCAGAATCGTATTTGACAGGCCGTCCTTGATGTCGCGGAACTGAACTTGACGGCGATAAGCAAATGCCCCGCGAACCGTTTCGCTATCGCGAATGGCATCGGCCTGATCGCCCACGCAGAACGCATAACTGTTGCGGCGTCCCCCCGGAATGTTGTTGGGATCCGAAGGACACCGAATTGCGGCGGGGGAGTTGTCCCACACGACCCAACCTTCCCAAGCAGTTCGCCCGCCAGGAGCAATGCCGTTGGCAGGATCACCTGCCTGAATTTGATCGTACATCGCTTGTTGCTCGATGTACGGCAAGATCCCAATGAAACCGACGCAGAGTCGATTTCGGTTGCCGGACGGCCCATCAAATCCAGCAGTTCCTCCCTTCCGAGCAGGGAGCGCCTTGTAGGTGCTTTCGTAGTTGTGGTGCGCCAGCGCGAGCTGTTTCAAATTGTTGCCGCACTGCATGCGACGAGCTGCTTCGCGAGCCGACTGAACGGCGGGTAACAGCAACCCGACCATCACCCCAATGATTGCGATTACTACCAACAGTTCGACAAGCGTGAAACCGCGGCTTCTGACCTTTGGTACTGCCATTGCAAAACACTCGCACAGTGAAGAGAGAAAAGTTACGTCACCCGAGGGAAGCATGGACAGGTTGTTCCGCCACTGAGTACCTGTACCACTGGCTACTAGTCGTTCAATAAACCATCAATAGGACACACAAAACCTTCCAAGAATACGACTAACAGCCAATTAGCTACCCTAATCACTTGATGATGACGGTTAACCCGCTGTTGTCAACACTAAAAGGGGGGACAACTTTACAAAAAGCGGCCCATGTCACACTGGTGAACTCACGTCACCACGGTACAACGCTGGCCAGAAGTGAGCAGGTAAAGTTCTTGTGACTACCGAAAACACTTGCTGCACGGGAGCCAATCGAAGCAGCAAAACGCCCTGTTTTCTAACTGCCGAAGTCTCTACCGACGGAAACTCTCAGTGACTCCTAATCATTTGTACAGCGCACAAAAGGCAGGAGACTGATTCGCAAGACGCGAGCGATTCTATTAGATTTTCCGAAATGAATCTGAACAGAAGTATAGAAGTTTGAAGCTCGATATTATCCACCAAGAATACACATCCGGTGCCCCGGTGAGTGCCGCGTTGGACTTATTTGACCACGCCTGGGGCTCAAGCAATCGCCTCATTGTGGCCGCTCCTCATGACCTTAGACCGGCAGAGTCACTTGCAATCTGCAATCAAAACCGAGTTGAAAGCACCTGACTCTATACAGGCGTTTAGGAAGCAGGCGAGCTTGCCACCGATGCTCAGCGGCAGATTGGATCTCAACGGCTGAATCTGATCAGCTCACCGGAGTTGCTCCACGCGAGAGCGCATGCGCAGCCGGATAGAGAGACCGAAAGAAAAGCAGCATGCCCGAAAGATTGGTCCGCAAAACGAACAACGGACGGAGGCGGGCTTGGCAACCGATGAGCCAACGACAGCTCCTGCCTTACCGGTTGCTTGACCGGCATTTCTGGCAGCTCGCTACAACGCCCGCCGCCAGACGCCGCCGCTCAGCCACAAGCAACTGAGCGGCGGCGTTGTACAGCCAGATCAAGCTATTCGACCACGATATCGAACGTATTCGGTCCAGCTTCGACTGTGAAACTCAGCGGGGTCGTCTGCGGCCGGAGGTATTTCTGCGGCACCAGGTTCTTTGAAGGCGCGGCGGTTGAGGCGGCTTCGGGAGTGTAATTGGCAGGCAATTCGTCTCCGGTGCTCGCCGACGGATCGGCCAGTTTCACCGGCGCCGCCGGCCCATCAAACTTGGAGACCGTGACCTTGAAGGTTCCGGCCATGGCGCCGTCACCTTTTTCGAACGTGGTCAGCGAGTACTTGCCCTCGCTGTCGGTCACACCGATCGCGCCGCGAGTGTTCTCATCGGTCGCGGAGAAACCGATATTGGCACCTGCCAAAGGTTTGCCCTCGAAGGTCACGGTTCCCGTAACGGGATAAGTAGTTGGGTTGGAAGATCCACAACCAACCACAGCAACGAACAATAAACCTGACAACGCTGATCCCAGCGCTGAACGAAACTTCATCGATCTGATTCCTGCGAGAAATGAAAAAAGGTGCGGACGCCAAGCATCCGCACCTTACCGATACCTCAATGAACTACAAGTACCGCGATTGCGAACCTTACGGCATATCGACGGTTTCGCCGCCGGACTTCGAGCCCATCGCACCCCAAACGCCGAACGGCGACGGGCCAGTGCTGTCGCTCAAGGGTGCCGGCACGTTGGAGTTACCAGCGTTGATCGAATCCGACACGAACCGTACCGACGCGTCTGACAGGGCGACGTTGACGCCACCTGGGTGACGGCTCACCGGCGGCAGGACCATGCCCTGTTGGTCGGCCCAAGCTCCGCGATCGAAGCAAGTCGGGGAGTTCGGCGGCAGAATCGTGTTAAAGGAGACGCGGTGCGACTGTCCATCGGTCCAACGACGGCCCCAGTGATTGTTCACCGGAGTGCCTTCAGCGTACCAGCGGCCCAGCGTGACGGTTCGGCACAGGGCCGGCGAGTTCTGTACGCCTGACACCTGGGCGCTTCCGAGCACGTAATCCAGTTCCTGGAAACCTGCTGCGGTGGGTTGTTCGCCAGCGTAAGCGCTGTGGATCAACCGCTCGCTCATCAAAATCGTATTCGACAGACCGTCGGTGATGTCACGGAACGCCACGTTTCGCTTGAATGCGAACACGCCGCGGACCGTTTGGTTGTCGCGGATGCCTTCTGCCTGATCGCCAACGGAGAACGCGTAGCTATTGCGAGCACCGCCAGCGATGTTGTTGGGGTCCGACGGGCAGCGCAGCGAAGCCGGTGAGTTGTCCCACACGACCCAGCCTTCCCAAGAAGCGCGTCCCCCCGGAGCAATTCCTGCTGCGGGATCACCGGCTTGGATTTGATCATACAGGGGTTGCTGCTCGATGAACGGCAGAATCCCAATGAAGCCGGTGCAGAGCCGTTCCCGATTGCCCTGCAGGTTCGTCGAACCAGCGGTACCGCCCTTCCGAGCAGGCAGCATCTTGTAGGTGCTTTCGTAGTTGTGGTGAGCAAGTGCAAGTTGCTTCAAATTGTTGCCGCACTGCATCCGGCGAGCAGCTTCACGGGCTGATTGAACAGCCGGCAGAAGCAATCCGACCATCACTCCGATAATTGCGATCACGACCAGTAGTTCCACCAACGTGAAACCACGACTCCGAACTCTGCGTACAGGCATTCACTGACTCTTGTGGGATGAAGGAAGTTAAAAAGACACCAGACCAGAGATACACACCCACCTGGGCGAAACTCCGGCTAGCTGCGGTAACTGACTTGGGGGTTGGAAAGGCCTGCTGGACGGTAACGCACGCGATCGTATCGGTGTGCACCCGCCCTAAGGCGTGCCTAAGCGCCTAAATGATGACCGATACTGTGCTGTTGTCAACTGTGAACTGGTGTTGACGGTGAGATGATCTGCCACCGTTAGCGGGTTTAAAGAGGCACCGTAACCGTTGCGGTGAGTTCGGAAGCTTGCCGCCCCTGGCTCAGACAACTGGTGCTGGCCCCTGTTCGGCATCCGGCTCAGCCTCCGCCAAACCGGTCGGAGGATCACACAACCGTGGCAGCCGTCGTCATGCCAGGTCGCTACCGCAGGCGGTAAGCCATCAGCTTGTCCTGCTCGCGGAGGTACAGGATTCCGTCGGCGATTACCGGATGCGCCCAAGATTTGTCGTCTTGGAAAGCCGGCGTAAACGTGTGGATCGGTCGGTATTCCTGCGGCGTGGCTTCGGCCAGGATCACGGTGCCGTCATCGCGGCGGAAGATGATTTTCCCGTCGGCGTAAATCGTACTCGTCTCGCCACTACCGGCCGCTCGTTCAGGTCCCCAGGCGATTTTACCCGTGGCCAAATCAACGCAGATTGGCAGGCCATTCCCATTTCCGTGGCCGCAGTAGACGTGCCCGTCGACCAGTACCATCCCACCATGCTTATTCTGCAAATCGCGACCGTCGAGCCAATAAACCTCTTCGACATTGACGCCGCGCGAGCGATTGGCGGTGAGCTTCAGGAGCGCCGAACCGGTGTTGTAACCAGAACTGGTAAAAATGTAGTCGCCGTCGACGATGGGCGTCGGAATATTGGCAGTGCCGTTGGCAACGCGCGAGTACTGCCACAGCAATTGCCCGTCGCTGGCTCGCACTCCGATCAGCCCCCGGCCAACAAACTGCACATATTGTTTGACGCCGCCGCCGTGAGAAATGATCGGTGACGAGTAGCCGGCACCGTCCTGCAGCGCTCGGCCTCGGGCGTCCGCCTGTTCCTCACCCGGCGGCATCGCGGTCGCCCAAACCAGCTTGCCAGTGGCTTTGTTGAGTGCCACCAACATTGCCTGCGGACCTCCAGGCGTGCAGATCACCCGATTGCCGTCCACGAGTGGCGATTCGCTGAAGCCCCAGCCACTCATCATCTTACCAGACCACTGCGAAAACTCTTGCCGCCAAACCAATTCGCCGTTGGACGTTTTGAGACAGGCAATCGCCCCGTCGCTACTGACGACGTAGAGCCTTTGGCCGTCGATCGTCGGCGTGGAACGGCTGCCACCGTAGCCGTGCTCGGGATTATTCGGGCTGATGGGCGTGGTCCACTTCACTTGCCCGCTCCTGGCATCAATCGCGATCACCGCCTGGCGTTCGGCGAGGTTTCCCGTCGTGTAGACGGTCGAG
>CALELC010000222.1 GCA_937904535.1 uncultured Planctomycetaceae bacterium | reverse complement strand
TCGATCTCTGCTACACCACCGACCTGTTTACAGCGAAGACCAAGCATTACATCAGCACCCATGTGAAGCAGTCGCCCGACAAGCCGTTCTTTATCTACTTGGCCTATGACACCCCACATGCCGTGTTGTCACTGCCGACGCAAGCCTATCCTGCCGGCGGTGGAGTCAGTGGCGGACTGCAGTGGCTCGGCGAACCCGGAAAAATGATCAACACCGCCAGCGGCACGCCGGATTCGTATTATCACCCCGATTACGCCGCCGCGACCTGGGATCACGATGCTGACCCATCGACCGCGGAACAGCCTTGGCCAGATGTGCAAAAGCGGTACGCGACGGTCGTACGGCGAATCGACGACTGCGTGGCCGACTTGATGAGTCTGCTGAAGGACCTCGGGATCGACGACAACACGTTGATCGTGTTCACCAACGACAATGGCCCGAGCGTCGAGTCCTACTTGCCGGAAAACTATCAGCCGACGTTTTTTCAGGGATACGGACCCTACGCCGGGATCAAACGCGATTTGTGGGAAGGCGGTGTGCACGTCGGGGGGCTGGCACGCTGGCCCGCTCGCATTCCCGCCGGGTCGACCAGCGGTGATACTCCGACAGCGTTCTGGGACTGGATGCCCACTTTCGCCGAGGCTGCGGGCTTTGCACCGCCAGCGCGCACCGATGGCGTGTCGCTGCTGCCGCTCTTGACCGGACAATCCGCTGGTCGTGCGCCGTCAACGGTCTACATCGAGTACTTCCAGAACGGTCGCACGCCGCAGTTTGCGGACTTCGATCGCTCCTTGCGCAACCGTCGCCGCAATCAGATGCAACTGCTTCGCGAAGGCAACCACGTCGGCGTCCGCTACGACATTCAATCGCAAAACGATGACTTCGCGATCTTCGACATCGTCCACGATCCCGGGCAAACGCAGAACCTCGCGGCCCAGCTGCCCGAAGTGCAACAACGATTGAAAGACCGCGTGTTGCGGCTGCGGCGCCCGAATGCTTCGGCCAAACGCCCCTACGATGAGGCGCTCGTGCCCGCACTCGGTTCGCTTCCAAGCGAACCAGGAGTCACCTGGCAGTCGGCCCGCGGACAGTTCCCGTGGGTACCGCAACTGAGCGGTGAAGCGGTTCAAGAGAGCGGCCTGGCGGAGCACCCGGAACAAGTCGCTGGGCTGACCTCCGGTTCACCCAACGAAGATGATGCCCAGCAAGCTTGGCTGATCAGCGGACTGCTCGAAGTGCCCGCCGATGGCGAGTACATGCTTTCGCTCAGCACACCAGGACGAGCACTCGTGCGGCTGCACGAAGCGACCTTGCTCGACGCCGATGAGGGTTATCAGCGCGGCGAAACCGTTTCGGGCAGGATTCGGCTCGCCGCCGGCAAGCACGCGATTCGCATCTACCACCTAGCCGACTCGGCCGTTCAGGGACAACCATCTTTGAAGCTGACCTGGAGCGGTCCCGGTGTTGAAACTGGCCCGATTCCGGCTGCCGCGTTTTCGCGACCGGTTAAGGGTCAGTAGACGGCTTGCAGCTCGCGCCAGTGCAGATCGACGCACTCGGCCAGAGCCGGAGGGTGGTAGCCACCTTCGAGCACGCTGACCAGTTTGCCCTCGCAGTGTTCCGCTGCGAGCTCACGCACGACGCGAGTTAACGAAACGAAATCTTCGCTCTCGAGCCCCAGCGAGCCGATCGGATCCTGGTGATGCGCATCAAAGCCAGCTGAAACCAAAATCAGTTGTGGCCGGAAACGCTCGGCAAACTCACTGAGCGTTTGGCTGAACCGCGTCAGGATCTCGCGTCGCGATGTCCCGAACGCGATCGGGAGGTTGACCGTGGTGCCGAGGCCTTCCCCAGTGCCGGTTTCTGCCGCAGCTCCGGTTCCGGGATAGAACGGAAAGCGGTGCATCGAAAAGAAGCCCACACTCGGGTCTTCCCAAAACGACGCTTGCGTGCCGTTGCCATGATGCACGTCCCAGTCGACGATCATCACGCGGTCGAGCCCGTGTTCGGCCGTCGCCACGCGTGCTCCGATTGCGACGTTGTTGAACAAGCAGAATCCCATCGGTCGATAGCGCAGGGCATGATGGCCAGGTGGGCGAACGAGACACAGCGCCGTTTCGGCCTCACCCCCGAGCACCCGAGCAACCGCATCCGCGACGGCTCCGGCGGCCATTGCCGCCACGTCATAGGATTTGGGGCTCAGGACGGTGTCGGCTTCGATCTGCCCACCGCCAGCCGCAGCAAACCGCTTGACCTCTGCCACGTGTGCCGCGTCATGAATCCGCAGCAATCGCTCCTGCGTGATGCGCTCCCACATCGGTCGCAACGTTCGCGGATCGGTAACAAATCGCAATTGCTCCAGGGGCCGCAGCCGACCGGCATTTTCCGGGTGGCTGCCGGTGTCGTGCTGCCGAAAGATCGGATCGTAATACAGCAGGCTGGGGCGAGTCGTTTTCATGGTGCGATCTCCCAGGGAAGCGGCGGTGCAGAATGGAGCACTTGAACCCGGGCGGCGTCTTCCGCAGATACCTCCATTGCTT
This sequence comes from uncultured Planctomycetaceae bacterium, assembly GCA_937904535.1. GTDB lineage: Bacteria > Planctomycetota > Planctomycetia > Pirellulales > Pirellulaceae > UBA6163. The sequence continues at coordinate 3,807 of CALELC010000222.1, read as the reverse complement.
TTTTAAGACGCAGATCGGCCAGCACCCAGCGGGTCTCGCCTCTTGCCAAGATCTTACGGTCTGCCGGCCGACAGATCACAAACCGCCGGCGCAGCGCCATCGACGTCAGCTCGCTGACCCACGTCTGGATGATCAACTCATCACCGGCCAACGCGGGAGCGCGATACGTGATATCGTGAGAGCGGACCACCCAGCCAATGCCCTCGCGGAGCGCGGCAGCGGAATCCCAACCTGCCGCCGCACTGTGAGCGTGAGCGGCCCACAGCGTCCACTGCAGATAGCGCAGATTATGCACATGTTGCTGTTGGTCGATTTCGTCCGGGGTGACGCAATGGCTATACTGATACGCGGGGTCCATCAATCCATGCCAACGAGGAAGGGTACAGCCGTGAAGGCAATTTCAAAGTTCATGCGACCGCAAACGATGAGCTCCGTCGGTTTGGTCGCCATCTGTTTGAGCGTTGCCGGACTTTATAGCCTGGCAAGTGTGGCTGCCCCACCGGCCTCCGAGGGCGGTTTGACTCCAACATCCTCCAGCACAAGTGCCGCAACTGTGAACGAATCGTCTGCACCGACTAAGGCCGTCGCCACACTTGCCGGAGGTTGCTTCTGGTGCACCGAAGCCGTGTACGAGCGCATGATCGGCGTCGAAGATGTGGTCTCCGGCTACACCGGGGGACAGGTCCCCAACCCGAATTATCAGATGGTTCTGACCGGTCAAACCGGCCACGCCGAAGCGATTCAAATCCACTACGACCCGAGCAAGACGTCGTACGAAGAAATCCTCGAAGTCTTTTTCGGTACCCACGATCCCACCACGCTCAATCGCCAAGGAGCCGACGTGGGAACACAGTATCGCAGCGCGATCTTCTATCAGAATGAGCAAGAAAAGCTGCTTGCCGAAGCTTACATCAAGCAGCTCAACGAATCGCCCGAGTTTCGCCGTCGTCCGATTGTCACCACGCTGGAACCGCTGAAAGAGTTCTATCCGGCCGAGGAATACCACCAGGATTACTTCCGCAAGAATCCCAACGCCGGTTACTGCCAGATGGTGGTGCGAGCCAAGGTCAATAAGTTCCAGCGATCCTTCCAAGACAAAGTGAAGAAAGACTAACCATGGCCGCAGCCAAGATCAGCCGCCGTGAGTTTTCGCGGGTCTCGGCCGGCGCCGGCGTCGCCGTGGCGACCTACATCCCAGCGCGGGCTCTGGGCCGTGACGGGGCAGTGGCTCCGAGCGAGCGGATTCGCATCGGCGGCATCGGCATTCGCAACCGCGGCAGTGTCGTCCTCGGGGCGATGCTGGAGCAAAGCGATGTGGAGTTCGTTGCCATCGCCGACGTGCGGGCGGATCGCCGCGAAGCCGTCAAAAAGCTGGCCGACCAGCACAACGGCAACCGTGACTGCGCGACCTACATCGAAATGCAGGAGTTGCTCGACCGGCCGGACATCGACGCCGTATTAATCGCCACGGGCGACCGCTGGCACGCTCTGGCCGCGATCCGCGCAGTTGAAGCGGGCAAAGACGTGTACTGCGAAAAGCCCTGCGGGATCACGATCGAGCTCTGCCAGAAATTGGCCGAGACGGTCAAACGGCACGGGGCGGTATTCCAAGCCGGCACCCAGCGCCGCAGCCAACAGCACTTCATCCATGCTGTCCAACTCGCTCAGCAAGGCCGGCTCGGCAAACTGAACACGGTCCACGCGTCGATCTACGAACTGGTGGACCGACACGACTGGCTTCCTGAACAGGTTCCCCCGCCTCGCGAGGTGCTGGACTGGGATCGTTGGCTTGGGCCTGCTCCCTGGCGTCCCTACAACGAAGCCTATGTCAACGGCGCCTGGCGCGGACACCACGACTTTGACTCCGGCGCCAAGCTGCTCGACTGGGGCGCCCACACGCTCGACCTCTGCCAATGGGCCTGCGGTCAGGACGGCTCGATGCCGGTGCGCTGGAAGCCGCTGCAAGTACCTGGCGATAATGTGATCGAAGGCGAATACGACGACGGTGTGAAAGTCGTGCTGCGAAAAGCAGGTTGGATGGGACTCGGTACCTGTCCGGTGCGGTTCGAAGGTGCCGACGGCTGGGTCGAAACCGGCGACTCAGGACGCATCGCCGTCTCCGATGACGAGCTGCGGCGTGATTTGCCGCCGCCGACCGACGCTGGGACCGTCCCGTTTAAGCACGTGCGTGATTTTCTCGACTGCGTCAAAACACGTCGGCTGCCGCTGGCCAATGCTGATGTGATGCGGTCCTCGCACATCGCCTGTCACGCGGCAGCAATCGCTTGGCTGTTGGGGCGTGAACTGCGCGTCGATCCTCAATCCGAGTCGTTCGTCGATGATGACGAAGCCAATCGGATGGTCAGCCGCGCGATGCGCTCCCCCTACGTCGTTTGACCCCCACCCGGCCCACAGCCCGACACCTCTCCACGAAAAGTGTACTTATGTGGCGTCCCTGTTCTGCACTACTGCTACTGACACTGTTGGCTGGACTTGCCCTCGCTCAAGGTGAGGCGGCCAGTGACCGGGGTGCAGCTCTCGAGCAAGAACGCGTCGCTTTGACAACGCTGCTCGGGGTCGGTGGGACGACGTTTGAGAAAGCCAAGGCTTGCCAGCGTCTGGCTGTGATCGGCGATGCTTCATCGGTACCCGCCATCGCACCGCTGTTGTTCGACCCGGAGTTGTCGGACTACGCCCGGACGGCGCTGGAACCAATTCCCGACGAAACCGCTGACGAGGCATTGATCGCGGCGATTGGTCAGCTTCGACAACCGGCCGCTGCCGATACGATCGATGCTCAGCAGCGAGAACGGTTGTTGATCGGACTGTTGCATTCGGTCGGCCGGCGATCAGTTGAGTCAGCACGTCCTCTACTCGCGGAGATAGCCGACGCCGCAGACGCTTCGCAGACCGTTCGTACAACCGCGACTCGGGCGCTCGCCGCCTTGGACCCGGCCGCACAGACTGAGGAAGCCTCGCCGCCAGCAGACCTAGCCAAATTGCTGCAGTCGCCTGAACCGCGTTCGTTCCGGCTGGGATTGCAGCAAGCTCGTCAGCAGGGCGCTGCCGCTGCTGCGCTGCTAGCCGAACAACTCCCGCAGCTTCCACCGCCGCGGCAGAGCGCAATTCTGGTTGTGCTGGCCGATTTGGGTGACGATTCGGTCGTCGCCGCTGTCAAGCCGCTGGCGGAGTCAGAAGACGACGATGTCGCAGCGACCGCCTGGGAGACGCTCGGTAGTCTCGGTGAATTGCAAGACTCCGCCGATCGTGCTGCTGCGGGATTTGCTGCAGCGCTCGCGCGGCCGGCGATCGCGCCGCGGGTGCTTGCGGCACTGGGTAGCGCTGAATATCCTCGGCTCGACGCACAGGTTAGCTCCGCGATCCAGAAGCTGGCTGAGGGCCAGCAGACTCCAGAACCGACGGTGGCGATCGGTCTGTTTCAGTACGCGGTCACCCGGCAGTTGAGCGACGTCGCCGAGCCATTGATTCAGATCGCCCAGTCGCAAACGGATCCAGTGGTCGCATCCGCTGCGATCCGCGCAGCCGGCTCCTTAGTCTCGCTGAATGAACTCGCGGCACTGCTGCTCACGAGCGAGCAACTTGCGCAGCGTGCTCCGGAAGGGCTGCTGACGCTGGCCGCAGGCGAGGCGCTCCAACGAGCGACCGTCCGCATGCCGCCCGACGAAGTTGCCGAAGTGATCGCTGGTCTGCTGGTAGACGCGCAAGGTCCTCGCAAAGCCATGCTGTTGGAACAATTGGCGTTGGTCGGAGGCGAGCGAGCGCTGCAAGTGGTTGCAAAAATCGCTC
>CALELC010000221.1 GCA_937904535.1 uncultured Planctomycetaceae bacterium | reverse complement strand
ACGGCAGCGGGCCTCCCGCTGAGCGGCCGGCTGCAGTGTCGTTCTAGCGGCCGCAGCCGTCAATGCTGATCGTTCTAGTTGCTCGCCGCGGTCGCCGCGGCGGCATTGACGATCGCCAGGAAGTCGTCAGCCTTCAAGCTCGCACCACCGACCAGCGCCCCATCGATATTGGGTTGGCTGAGCAGTTCTGCCGCGTTGTCCGGTTTCACGCTACCGCCGTACTGGATACGGATCTGAGCAGCGATCTCCGGGGTGTACATCTGGCCGAGCAACTCTCGAATCATCGCATGAACCGATTCAGCTTGCTCGGGAGTAGCGGTCAGTCCGGTGCCAATTGCCCAGACGGGCTCATAGGCGATCACGATGCCAGCGGCGCGAACTTCGTCCAAACCAGCGAGCGATCCGCGGACCTGAGTGGCGACGACCTCATCGGTCTCGCCGCTTTGACGCTGTTCGAGCGTCTCACCGACACACACGATTGGAACCAGATTGCCCGCCAGGGCGGCCTGCAACTTCTTGGCGACTTCGGCATCGGTCTCGCCCAAAAGCTGCCGACGCTCGCTGTGGCCCAGAATCACAAACCGGCAGCCGACATCGGTGAGCATCGCAGCGTTGATTTCACCGGTGTACGCGCCATCGGAGGCCGGATAGAGGTTCTGTGCACCGAGTTCAACTGGCGAACCGGCCAAAGCATCGGCAACCGCAGCCAGATAGACGCTGGGAGGGCAGACGGCGACTTCTGCGACCGGATCGACTCCGATCCGCTCGATCAACTGCCGAGCCAGCGCCACCGCTGACTCACAGCGGGTGTTCATTTTCCAGTTGCCGGCGATGAAAGGACGGCGACTCATGCCAATGCCTTGGGAAGAGGGGAAATCGACTTGCCAAGCAACTCAGCCATCTGACGGATCTTCTCCGCCAACTCGCCGTACTGCTCGGGCAGCAGCGCTTGCGGTCCATCGCTCTTGGCGACTTCCGGACAATCATGAACTTCGATGTGCACGCCATCGGCACCCGCCGCCAAACCGGCAAGCGCGCAAGCCGGGATCAGATCAGGGCGGCCTGTCGCGTGCGACGGGTCGACAATGATCGGCAAGTGGGTGAGGGTATGCACCAACGGCACCGCCGCAACGTCAAACAGGTTTCGCGTCGCTGGGTCAAAGCCCTTCACGCCCCGCTCGCACAGCACGACGTTGGGGTTGCCCTGGCTGAGGATATATTCAGCACTCATCAGCAGGTCGGTAACGGTCGCGCTCATGCCGCGTTTGAGCAGCACGGGGCGCTGGGTTCGGCCGACCTCGGTGAGCAACACGAAGTTCTGCATATTGCGAGCGCCGATCTGAATCATGTCGGCGTATTCAGCAACCACCTCAACGCAGCGAACGTCCGTCACTTCGGTCACTACCGGCATGCCGTGCTGGTCGCCGACTTCGCGGAGCAGCTTCAGGCCGTCTTCGCCCAAGCCTTGGAAGGCGTAGGGGCTGGTCCGCGGCTTGTAGGCCCCGCCGCGAAACAGGTTCGCACCGCATTCGCGAACGCGCTCGGCGATGCGATGCATCCGTGGCTCGTCTTCGACGCTGCACGGACCGGCGATCATTGCCAGATGGCCACCGCCGATTTTGACGCCCGACACATCGACGATGCTCGGCGCCGGATGGGCATCCAGCGACGCGAGCTTGTAAGGAGGAAGGACTGGCACGACTTCGGCCACGCCGGGGATTGCCCGCAGCGGTTCCTCGCGAATTGCATTTTCATCGCCGATGATTCCGACGATGGTGCGATAGGTGCCGCGGCTCAAGTGGGCACGCATCCCGAGTTCCTCAACTCGTTGGATCACGTGTTCGACCTGCTCCTGGGTCACCCCGGTTTTCAGTATCAGTATCACGGCTGATTGTTGTGGAAAGATTGAAGGGGAGCCCGAACCGCACGAAACAAAGATCAATAGGGCTGACAGGAATTGAACCTGCACTCCCGAAGGAACTGGATCCTAAATCCAGCGCGTCTGCCAGTTCCGCCACAGCCCCGTCTGTGTGCCCCGGCGACAGGTCGTCCGTCCTGATGCTCGATCAGGCAGCGGAGACTAGCCGTGGCACACGCCTATCTACTAGGTCGCGTCGGCATTTGCCGTGGGCACGACCCAAACCTTGACTTCGCCTTGCACTTCGCTGTGGAAGTGAACCTTGACGGTGTACAGACCGAGTTCGCGCAGCGGGCCTTCCAAGCGAATCTGATCCGTGGCCAAAGTCACGCCGACCGCCTTCAGCGCATCGACGATCTCGTGAGCACCGACGCTGCCATACAGATGGCCGTCGTCGTTGGCGTTGGCTTCGATCGTGATCGACTGCTTGGAGAGTTCCTCGGCAGCGCGGCGGAAATGCACCAGCTTTTCCAACTCCATTTGGCGGAGCTTTTCACGGTGCTTTTCGACCATCCGCTGATGGTGCTCGGTCGCCACGGTAGCCAGGCCCTGTGGCAACAGGTAGTTCAGCGCGTAGCCGGCTTTGACTTCGACGATGTCGCCCTGCCGACCAAGGTGCTCGACGTTGTGGATCAAGAGCAGCTTGTAGCCGCCGTTTTTGCCTCTGGGGAGACGTTTGTGGGCACGCCGGTTTGCTTTGCCAGCCGTTTTCAATTGGGGCATCGTAGCCTCGAGGTTTCAAAGGGCGAGCTTGGATCGGGCCCGCCTAGGTGAATGATTACAGGTTCGTCAATCGGTTGATAGGGATCGGTTGTCAGTAACCCGGTTCACCCCAACCGCTGTGCAACGCCAGAGAGTAAGGGTTTGTCGGCTAAAACGGAATATCCCCATCGTCATATCCCGGGCCATTTCCAGTGGGTTGCGCTTCGCGCCGTCCGGCCGGTGGGTAGTCGTCGTGTCCGCCGAGATCGCCCTCGTCATAATGTTCCGGTGAACGGCGACCCGACGATTGACCGCCGGAGCGTCCCGCATCCGGTCGCATGCCTTCGTCTGCGCGTCCGCCGAGCAACTGCAGACGTTCGCCGACCACTCGGAGCTTGTATTTCTTTTGCCCTTCGGCTTCCCAGGAGTCGAGTTTGAGTCGCCCCTCGATGAACACCGGTGAACCTTTGCGGAGGTACTCAGCGGCGATTTCAGCGGTCCGCCCCCAGAGCGTCACGTCGACGTAGGTTACCTCGTCCACCCACTCGCCCTGCGCATTCTTTCGGCGGTCGTTGACCGCCATGCCCATATCGGTCACCGCCGTCCCGCCGGGGGTATGGCGCAGATCGATATCGCGAGTCAGGTTTCCGATCAGCATCACCCGGTTGTAACTGGCCATGACTCAGATTCTCGCAAGGGTTGGGGGGCAAAGCAGCAACGCGGGCTGAAGTGCTTGCGGCGACCAAAAGCACGCCGAAGTTCATCCCGCACTCGCCGAACTGCACCTCACGCGCCACTACCCTGCATCATAAATCCAATCGGCAGTCACTGCCAGGGACGCCGCAAGCGAGCGCCTAGGCGCCGGCCTTGTCGTACTCGTCGACTTCGATCGCCGAAGCATCGGGGCGCGGCAGCGAAGCTTCACCGCGAGCGTGAGCCAGCATGGGCTCCACCAGTCGCGGCTCGACTTTGAGCGTCAGTTGACGGAGGATCGTCGCATTCAGCTGGCAGGCGCGGGTGAACTCAGGCACCTTGTTCGCATCCAGTTCCGCGTAAGTCAGCCAGTACGTTCCCTTTTGGTGTCCGTTGATCGGATAGGCCAACTTCTGCTCTTGCCACAGACGGCTGGCGAGAACGGTGCCGCCGAGTTCTTCGAACAGGCTGTTCACACCGGCGCTGACGCCTCCGGGGTCTCGACTGTAGTGGTTGCTGTCCAGCAGAAACAGCGTTTCGTAAACGTTTCGAGCCACGGAATCTTGCTCCTTAAAATCTAACACAGGTTAAGTGAATCATTTGGGTTCCCAATCAGGAGTCTGGGCGCTTTGGCGGGGCAGCGTTGTATTGGTTCATGCAGTGCTGGACACCGCTGACCGCCCACTGCAGCACCGCGCCGGCCGCCGTTTCCACCGCTTCGTCAACCTGTTTCCGCTGCTGAGCGGAAAACTTGCTGAGCACAAAATCGGGCACTTCCATGTACGGCGGCGGGCGATCGATTCCGATCCGCAGCCTGGAAAAATGATCGGTTCCGAGCCGGGAGATGATGTCCGCCAGCCCTTTTTGTCCACCAGCCGACCCGCTTGCGCGAAACCGCAAGCGACCGACGGGCAGGTTCATGTCGTCGCAAATCACCAACAGGTCATCACCGGTTGGATCGAGCTTATAAAAATCGATCGCCTGGCGAACACTGCTGCCGCTGGCGTTCATGTAGGTTCCCGGACAGAGCACCACAAGCTTTTGGCCCTCGTAGCTCGCTTCAGCCAATTCGCCGCTAAAGCGATTTTTGACCGCGGGGCTACCGAGGATCGGCAGCAGCCGAGCTGCGACCTCAAAGCCAATATTGTGGCGGGTGTCCTGATACTTGCGGCCTGGATTTCCCAGGCCGACTACTAACTTCATTGCATGGCCCTAGCGAAACCAGCGCCGATTAGGCTTCCGCCTCGGTGGTTGCTTCGCCTTCGCTGTCTTCGCCACGCGCCTTGGTAATGTGAGCAATGACGGTTTCTGCTGGTGTGACCAGTTCCACGCCTTCGGGCAGGACGAGGTCAGCGGCGACCTTTTGTCCGCCAACGTCCAGGTCGGATACTTCCAGTTGCAGCGTCTCTGGGATTTGTCCGGCCGGGCAGCGCACGGCTACCGAGTGCAGGTTTTCCAGCAGGATCCCACCGCTGCGGACGCCGACGGCGTCGCCGTGCAGAGCGATCGGCACTTCGACTTCGACCGTTTCACGCAAGTTGACGCGCAGCAAGTCGAGGTGCAGGACGTTGATGCCCAGGTGGTCGTACTGGACATGGCTGAGCAAAGCGGTGTCGCTGACGGCGCCTTGGAGCGTCACGGTCTTGCTGTGGTTGCGAATGGCAGCCTGGATATCCGCACTGGGGATCGCCAGATGTCGGTTGGCTTCACCGTGACCGTAGAGCACCGCAGGAACCATGCCCGTGCGGCGCAAACGCACTGCAGCGGCGGTGCCGGTTTGCTCGCGTAATTGAACGTTTAAGACTTCAGCCTTCGCACTCACCGTGAGAAGCTCCGCGTTGGAATTCGGTGTAAAAAATATTTTTCGGGGGCGTCAGTATCGCAATCCGGGCCGATTTAGCAAGGGTAGAAACGCGGGAGTTTTTCATTCTTCTGGCCCGTCACCCACGGATCGGTAGCCACAGCGGCTAGCTGCGGAGATTTGCTAGCTTTTTACAGGTTAGGAGCTCACCGAGGCCGCGAGCAGGCGGTGGGTCTGCCGAGCCTTAGCGACGGCGAAGCACACCGAAAATCAGAGGTTGCCGCCAGGCGGTAAGGATTCGTATGGTGGCGCTGGCGATTCCGCCGGTGTCGATGTCCGCCCGTCCGGTAGGCCGCTGGCGGGGGCTGCTGCAGGCTAAGCCAATTGCTGCAGGGCCAGGCGGTTGCTGCAGGGCGGATGGTTGCAGCAGGCCCGAGCATGCAGCGAATGAGTTACGGTTCGGAGCGAGCCGGATCGGGGGCTGCTCGTTTGTCTCAGGGTAGGTTATTTCAGAGTCAGCGTGGACCGAAAACTTTACCTGTCGTGTCTGTGGCCGGGGCTTCCGGAACTTTGGTGGCGGGGGCGGCTGAGTGCTTTGCCTACTGCGATCGCGTTTGCTGCTGCGCTGAACTTTCTGTTGGTGGCTCGGTTTCTGTACCCGGAGTGGCTCACGCTGTTTCTCGTGCGGATGGCCGGCTGGGTAGGAGTGGCGGTGTGGTTGTTCTGTGTGCTGCGGAGCATTCGGGATATGCCTGGGCTGCTTCATCCGCGGCAGGCAAGCGGCCAGCCCGACCGTTTTGAAGAGGCGCATCAGGCGTATCTGCAGGGACGCTGGCCAGAGGCCGAGTCGCTGCTAGCGGATTGTTTGAGTATTGAGTACCGCGATCCGCCTGCGATGTTGCTGTTAGCCGGAGTGTATCGCCATACCGGAAGAGGGGAGGCAGCCGAGCGGGTGCTCGAGGAATTGCGGCTCACCGAGGCGGCGGATCGCTGGTGGCTGGAGATTGAAGCCGAAGAAAAGCGACTGCAGCGCGACCGCAGCTATCAGTTAGCCGGCGGCCGTGTGGGCTCCGCGTCGCCCACTTCCACCGAAGTGTCTCAGACTTCAAACACGCCGCCGGCGGATGCTGTGACCGCCGAGGAAGTGAATTTTGGCGAAGATTTCGCATCCGCACGCGTCGCGTGAACACTGCCGGAATGGCAGACGCACGAAAGATTTGTGTCGTCGCTGTCGCGTTGAGGCCCTCGTCTATCCGCATCCGCAGGCGAATCACTAGACTTGCCGCAGTCCGACGTGTTCGGCTATTCCAAGTTGGCAGTCTGACCGAGTGGTCGCTGCAGGCCGCTAGCTCGCTCCTCAGGGCTGCGAGGATGGGATAGAATTGGGACCGGTCCGGGATTGATTTGATCGCGAGGGCCAGTGAAGAAAAGATTCCTGAGTCTTTCGTCTGAGAAATTGGGTGTCGTTTAACGGCAGTGGGTCTTTTCAGTGAAGTGCCTAGGTGGTTGGGTTGGCAACCAGGCTGACGGCCACGCAGCAATACACGTGTCTGAGCGACAATACGGCTAAGAGGATATCATGTACGAACGTTTTACCGACCGAGCTCGGAAGGTCATGCAGTTGGCCAATCAAGAGGCACAGCGCTTCAATCACGAATACATCGGTACCGAGCACATCCTGCTGGGCCTCGTAAAAGAAGGTAGCGGCGTCGCTGCCAACGTGTTGAAGAATTTAGAAGTGGACCTTCGCAAGATCCGCCTGGAAGTTGAAAAGCTGGTCCAGAGCGGTCCCGAAATGGTCACTGTCGGCAAGTTGCCTCAAACTCCGCGGGCCAAGAAGGTGATTGAGTACTCCATGGAGGAGGCTCGCAACCTGAACCACAGCTATGTGGGCACGGAGCACATCTTATTGGGCTTGCTGCGCGAACAAGAAGGCGTCGCGGCTCAGGTGTTGATGAACCTCGGGCTGAAGTTGGAAGAGGTTCGTGAAGAAGTCCTCAATCTGCTCGGCCACGGCATTCCTGATGAGGGAACCGATCGAGGTGGCCGGACCGGTGAAGTCGGCGAAAGCACCAGCGGCAGCACGAAGAGCGGCAAGAGTAAGACGCCGGCGCTGGATAGCTTTGGCCGTGACCTGACCGAACTGGCCAAGAAAGGTGAGCTCGACCCGGTAATCGGTCGCAGTCGCGAGATCGAGCGCGCGATCCAGATCCTCTGCCGCCGGACCAAGAATAACCCGGTGCTGCTCGGTGAGGCTGGCGTCGGGAAGACGGCGATTGTGGAAGGGTTCGCTCAGAAAGTCGTCAGCGGCGAAGTGCCCGATATCCTCGCCGACAAGCGGATCGTGGTTCTCGACTTGGCGATGATGGTCGCCGGAACGAAGTACCGCGGTCAGTTTGAAGAGCGGATCAAGGCCGTTATGACCGAAGTCCGGCGTGTCAAAAACACCATCCTGTTCATCGACGAACTGCACACCCTCGTCGGAGCGGGCGGAGCCGAAGGCGCGATTGACGCCGCCAACGTGCTCAAGCCAGCCCTGGCCCGTGGTGAGATCCAGTGCATTGGTGCCACGACCCTCGATGAATATCGCAAGTACATCGAGAAGGACAACGCACTGGCTCGCCGGTTCCAAGAAATCATTGTTGAACCGACCGGCAAGCAAGAAACGATCGACATCATCAAGGGGCTGCGCGAGCGGTACGAAGAGCACCACCGCGTACAGTTCACCGACGATGCGATTGTCGCCGCCGTCGAGATGAGCGAGCGCTACATCACCGCACGTTGCTTGCCCGACAAGGCGATCGATGTGATCGACGAAGCCGGTGCTCGAGTCCGTCTGCGGACGATGACTCGCCCGCCGGATTTGAAGGAAATCGACGAGCAGGTGGAGCAGCTCAATAAGGACAAAGAAGAAGCGGTTGCAAACCAGGACTTCGAAAAGGCTGCGAATCTCCGTGACCAAGCCGAAAAACTCCGTCGCAAGAAGGATCAGATCACGCAGGAATGGCGTGAGAAGAGCCAGATGACCGATGGTGTGGTCGATGAGGAAGTGATCGCGGAGGTCGTCAGCAAGATGACCGGCATTCCGCTGACTCGGCTGTCAACCGAAGACACAATGCGGTTGATGAAGATGGAAGATGAACTGCACAAGCGGGTGGTCAGCCAGTCGGCCGCGGTCAGCGCTGTCGCCAAGGCGGTTCGCCGTAGCCGCAGCGGATTGAAAGATCCGAAGCGGCCGACCGGTTCGTTCATCTTCGCCGGTCCGACCGGTGTCGGGAAAACGCTGCTGGCCAAGGCGCTGGCGGAGTACATGTTCGGTGATGCCGATGCGCTGGTGCACATCGACATGAGCGAGTACATGGAAAAGCACAATGTCAGCCGCTTGATCGGGGCTCCTCCCGGATTTGTCGGCTACGAAGAAGGCGGTCAATTGACCGAGAAGATCCGTCGTCGCCCCTACGCGGTGGTGCTGTTCGACGAAATCGAAAAGGCTCACCCGGACGTGTTCAACATGTTGCTGCAGGTGATGGAAGAAGGACGGCTGACCGACTCGTTCGGACGCAATGTCGACTTCCGCAACACGATTTTGATCATGACCACGAACGCGGGCGCCGAGGCGATCAAGAACGAATCGGCATTCGGTTTCGCGAAGCCTGACGGAGATGCGAGCTACGAATCGATGAAGGCTCGGGTGATGGATCAGATCGAACGCGTCTTCCGCCCTGAGTTCCTCAACCGTCTGGATGACACGATCATCTTCCGCCACTTGACGAGCGATGACCTGAAGCAGGTGATCGACTTCGAAATGGCGAAGGTGCGGGAACGTCTGGCCGATCGCGGCTTGGCACTGGAACTGACCGACGAAGCGAAGGAGTTCTTGATCAAGACCGGAAGCAACCTCGACTACGGTGCGCGGCCGCTGCGTCGGGCACTGGAAAGCCGGATCGAAGACCCGCTGAGCGAAGAGCTGCTCAAGGGCACCTTCGAAGGCAAAGACACGATTCGTGTCGGTGTTGTCAAGGACGACGAAGGCAAGGTGCTGCGGTTGGACTTCAAGGGTGAGTTCGAGGGGCACGCCAACGAACCGCAACCGGTCGCCGCCGCTGGTTCGGATACGCCTGCGGGCAACGAGCCCAGCTAATCAGTATGCCCGGCTGGTCAACGAGCCGGGAAAAGACGAGCGTGTCCTCAGGCGCCGACCTGGGGGCACGTGGAAAAGGTGCCGCTCAAGCCTTTTCAACTCTTTTTTAGAAATCGGCGCTGGTTTGACCGGAGGTGTCAAACCCCTTCTCGATACTTCCTGCAGATCAGCACGGTGAGCCGCTATTCTCAAATTGAGAGTCGCGGTGAACCAGTCAGTGGCTTGCTCCATCGTCGTTGCCGACGGAGGCATCGGCCGGCTGAGTCGCAAACTTTTGCGAAACTGCAGCTAATTTCCTAGATCTCTGTGGCGGAAGCGAATGGCATTCGGCTTTCGCAGGAGACGGGAAGCTGAGGCTGATCGGCAGTTCTGAATTGGGCACACCACTTGCATTAGAAGGCTCTTGTTCGTGAGCCGCGGGGTGCTTCGTCAGCAACTGCGTGTTGAACTCGCAAGGTCGCGAGGCCGTAGTACATCAGTCGACCATTCAACCAATTGCAGGGAGTCGTGCATTATGTTGGTATTAAGCCGCAAACCAGGTGAGCGTCTTGTCATTGGTGACGACATTGTGTTGGTCATCAACAAAATCGCTGGCAACCGCGTGACGATTGCGATCGAAGCACCGCGTGATGTGCGCGTCGTGCGTGGCGAACTGGCTCCGCTGCTGGAGCAGGGTCGCGACGACGCCGCGCCCACCTCGCCGGCGCCGCAATCTGCTGGCGGATTAACGTCGCCATTGGTCGATGCTCACGTCTCGCTTGCCGGCCGCCACGCCTCCTGAGACGCGCCGAGGCACGATTTACCTGGCGTGAACGCCTCGTGTGAGGCTGGCGGCCTCGGGGGTCGTTAGTTGGGCAACTGCCTTGCTCATGCACTGGCACCGCGTTTACGTGCCATGGCGTTGGCAGTCGGATGCCACGGGCGATCCCGTTTCGTGAGCGGATCGCTGCCGAGGATGTGGCGTCTGACGACATCGCGGGATTGAGCCGCCCCGATGAGGCGATCAGGGTAAGCATTGGCTACAATGAGGAGCGTCCTCAGGGAGCGCGCCGGTTTGCCGCTCCTGCTTGAGCCCGCCCCATTGCCCGGCCCGCCATGAACCCTGCTGCTCGTCGCCTCCCGGCCTACGCCGTCGTGCTTGCGTGTTCGCTGCTCCGCTTTGAGCGGCTTGCCAGCGTGTTGCCTCCGTCGGTCTACTCGGAGTTGCGCTACGCCGCGGTAATCTGCGCTGCTCGCTCCGCCCTCCGTTGCTCGTGAGGCTGCCGTGTTAAAGCACCATGGAATCCCTCTCGTGCTGCTCGTCTTGGCATTGCCCACGCCCGAGGCTTGCTACTCCACGGCCAGTGAACCGGACTCAGTCGCGGCATCCGCTGGTGCTTCGGCGAGTCAAACGGTGGCTGACAACCCAGCATCGGCTGAGCAATTGGAGTTTTTCGAGAAGCGAATTCGGCCGTTACTGGTTGCCCATTGTTATGAATGTCACAGCGGTGCATCGCTGAAGTTGCAAGCTGGACTGCGGCTGGACTATCGCGACGGATTGCTGGTCGGGGGAGATTCAGGGCCAAGTATCGTTCCCGGTGACCCGGAAGCGAGCCTGTTTGTCGCTGCGATCCGCTATGAATCTTATGAGATGCCTCCCCAGGGCAAACTCGATGCAGCGGATATCGAGGCCTTGGAACAATGGATTCGCAACGGTGCTCCCTGGCCAGACGAGGCGCCGCCCGAACCGGCGCATGGTTCGCCAGCATTTGATCTCGAACAGCGGGCCCAGGCCCACTGGGCTTGGCAACCGATCGCAACCGCCCAGCCGCCCGAAGTGCAGCAGAAGCAATGGGTTCGCTCACCAGTTGATCGCTTCATTTTGCATGATCTCGAGGCCGCCGGACTTTCGCCGGCTGAGCCGATCGATCGCCGCGGTCTGATTCGCCGTTTGTCGTTTGACCTGCTTGGGGTGCCACCGTCGCCCGAACAGGTCGGCGCGTTTCTTGCCGACGACTCGCCCACAGCGCTGGAGCGGTTAGTCGATTCGCTGTTGCAATCGCCGCAGTTCGGGGAACGTTGGGGACGCCACTGGCTCGATTTGGTGCGCTACGCCGAGTCACGCGGGCATGAGTTCGATAACGACGCCGACAACGCGTTCCAGTACCGGGATTATGTGATCCGCGGGCTCAATGCCGATGTTCCCTATGATCAGTGGATCACGGAGCATCTGGCTGGCGATTTGATGACCGAACCGCGTTTGAACCCTCAGCAGGGATTCAACGAGTCCGTTCTGGGAACCGGATTTTGGTTCTTAGGTGAGTGGGTGCATTCGCCGGTCGATATTCGCAAAGACGAGGCCGATCGCTTTGACAATATGATCGATGTGATGAGCAAGACCTTTCTAGGCGTCACCGTCGCCTGCGCTCGCTGTCACGATCATAAGTTTGACGCAATCTCTACTGCCGACTACTACGCGCTCTCGGGCTTTCTGCAAAGCAGTGACTATCGCCAAGTCCGCTTTGAAACCATGGAGCAGGATCGTCGCATTGCGGCGCAATTGTCACAGCTTGATCAGGCCTATCGCCAACAGATCAACGACTTCCTTGCCTCGCATCCGCGCGCAAACGCCGCCATCGCCAGCTTCGCGAAGGCTCAGACGCCAATGAGCGCCGCGGACGCTAATGAACCGAAGAGTTTGCCTTCGCCTGGCGTGATCATCGATTTCGGTCGGCTTTCGGCTGCTGAGTATCTCCAGGACGGGCACCTCTTTGGAGACGCGCCTCGTCGGCCTGGCGATTTGTTTTTGGCTGAGTCCGCCGAAGGACCGCGACTCCAGGTCGCCACTCACCATGCTGCAGCAACCGATCCGTTTTGGAGCGGACTGGTTTCACACTATGGCCCAGGCGTGCAGATGAACAGCCGGCTGCGGTCGCTGCCGATGAGTGGGCGTACGCTGCGGACCCCGACGTTTCTGCTCGACCACGGCCAGGTCGCGTGCCAAGTTCGCGGCGGCGGGCATGTGGTCGCGTGTGTCGATTCGCATCGTCTCGTCGCCGGCCCGCTGCATGGAGAAACGGTTGTAAGAATCGCGCCGAGCGACCAGTGGCAATGGGTGTCCCTAAACCTCGAGCGTTATGTCGGACACCGGCTGCACTTAGAGTTCGTTCCGGACCTTGATGGGACACTGGAGGTGTCGCTCGTAACGCAGGGGGCGACGCCGGAGCAGCGCGAGCAGTTGCAGCAACGACAGCAAGAGTTGGCTCAGCCAGCTGAGCAACTGGCGCGCTGGATTGAACAAATTTGGAGCGACGCTTCGCCGGAGAGCGAGCAGCTTCGCCAGTTGGTTGCTCAGTGGGCAAATGAGCGTGATTTGCTGCGGCAGCAGGTCCGCGCCGAGTCGCAGCTGGCAATGGCAATGATCGACGGCAGTGGTGAGGATGATCACGTGCTGATTCGTGGCAACGCCTCCCAGCCGGGGCCACCGGTGCCGCGGCGGTTTCTTTCCGCGATCGACGGCCAGCAGCCGCTGGAGGCCAACACCCGCAGCGGTCGGCTGGAATTAGCAGCGCGAATCAATGACCCATCCAATCCGTTGACGCATCGCGTGATCGTCAATCGCATCTGGCACTATCTGTTCGGACGCGGGATTGTGGAGACGACCGATGACTTTGGAGTGTTGGGGCAATTGCCCACGCATCCACCATTGCTCGATCACCTGGCAGATCGATTTCTGCAAGACGGGCGCTCGATGAAACGCATGATCCGTTACATCGTGCTTTCCCGTACGTATCAGATGTCCAGCCAGGTCAGCGAACGAGCGCTACAACACGATCCCAAAAACCGGCTATGGCATCATCGGCCGCCCAAGCGATTGGAAGGTGAAGCGATTCGCGACGCGCTACTCTTCATCTCGGGACGGCTTGATGCGGCGATGTTGGGACCGAGTGTCCCGATCCACCTGACGTCGTTTATGGAGGGCCGGGGGCGTCCGGGGCAGAGCGGGCCTCTCGACGGCGCTGGGCGGCGGTCGATTTACATCGCGGTGCGGCGAAACTTTTTGTCGCCGTTCATGCTGGCGTTCGATACTCCGGTTCCGTTCAGTACGATGGGGCGGCGGAATGTTTCCAACGTACCTGCTCAAGCTTTGATCCTGATGAATGACCCGTTTGTGATCGAACAGGCCAAGTGTTGGGGTGAGCAGGTGCTCGCGATACCGGTGGAGAAGCTCGCGGAAATCCGACAACCCTGGAGCGGGCTCGACCTCGCTGATGCTCACTCCATCGCCGCAGCACGTGTGGTGGCAATGTACGAAGCGGCATTCACGCGTCCTCCCCAACCCGCCGAACTCGCGGCAGCCGTCGAGTTTGTGCTGGCGCCCTCGGCTGTCGATTCCGGGCAAGCTACGGCGCCCGATACACCGGCGCGGTGGGCCGACCTGGCCCATGCTCTCATCAACACCAAGGAGTTTATTTTCCTGCGATGAGTACGTTCCTTTCCCACCGCGGCGCTGCCTTGCAACCTTTCCCGCTGCTGAGTCGCCGGGAAATGCTCAGCCGCTGCGCCAGCGGATTTGGCGCCGTGGCGTTAGCGGCGTTGCACAGTGACCGAGCTTTTGCATCGGGCAACACGGCAGCCGATTCACTCGGTGGGGCCAATCATGGGCCACATCATCCGCCGCGTGCCAAGCGGGTGATTTTCTTATATATGGATGGCGGCCCTTCGCAGGTCGACACATTTGATCCCAAGCCGATGCTCGATCGCTATAACGGCAAGGACCCCGGAGAACTCTTTAAGGTCGAGGCGACGCAGTTCAATAACAACGGCAAAGTGCTCGCTAGCCCATGGAAATTCAAACCATATGGGCAGTCCGGTATTCCGGTGAGCGACCTGTTTCCTCATGTGGCACAGCATGTTGATGAGCTGGCTGTGATTCGCTCGATGGTATCCGAGTTTCCGGAGCACACCTTTGCGAATTACTTCTTGCATACCGGCAGCGGGTTGCAGGGCCGGCCGAGTATGGGAGCATGGGTGAACTACGGCCTGGGCAGCGAAAACCAGGACTTGCCGGGCTTTGTAGTGATCAACGGAGGTTTGATTCCTCCGGGGGGACTGGACTGCTTTGGCAGCGGCTTTTTGCCGGCTAGTTACCAAGGGTCGGTGTTCAAGCCTTCGGGGACGGCCGTCGCGAACATTCGCCGGACTGAGGCGACCTTGCAGCAGCAAGTGGGCAAGTTAAGCCTGATGCGGCAACTTGATGCCTTGGCTCTGCCTCAATACGGCGCGCATGACAGCCTGGAATCGGCAGTCAAGAACTATGAGCTGGCGTATCAGATGCAGATGGCGATTCCCGAATTGATGTCGCTGGAGGAAGAAGCCGCGGCGACACGGACGATGTATGGGATGGACGCCGACTATGAGCCGACACGGATATACGCCGCACAGTGTTTGCTGGCCCGGCGATTGATCGAACGCGGTGTCCGGTTTATCGAACTCACCTGTCCGAACGTCGGCGCAGACCGCTGGGACCAGCACAGCAACCTCCAAGTCGGCCACCAAAATAACGCTCGCGCGGTCGATCAACCGATTGGAGCTTTGCTAACCGATCTCCGCCAACGAGGTCTGCTTGAGGATACGTTAGTCGTATGGGCGGGCGAGTTTGGCCGCACCCCGTTTGCGCAAGGCTCGGATGGCCGTGACCATAACCCGTTCGGATTCACCGTCTGGATGGCTGGTGGAGGTGTCCGGTCGGGAACGATCTACGGAGCAACGGATGAGTGGGGTTATAAGGCGGTGGAAAATCGGGTGGAGATTCACGATTTACATGCCACCATGCTGCACCTGCTCGGGGTCGATCACACCCGCTCGACCTATCGATTCGGTGGCCGAGATATGCGGCTGACCGATGTCAAAGGGCATGTGATTCACGATGTCATCGCCTGATGCGACCGTTAGCTCGCCTGTACCCACGGCGATAGGGCGGGCCAGACCTTATAGATCGCCGTGTAGGCTGCCATCGCCAACAGCATCAGAAAGCCCGCACCGCCCAGCAGATTGAGTCCCCAGCCATTGTGCTGGTCGCCCATCACATCGCGACGATTGCAGAGCCACAAGAGCACCCCGGCGATGAGTGGCGAAGCGATGACTGTGACCGCTTGTCCAAAGACGATCGCCGGCATCGGCGGCTTCCCGGATGCAATCGTGAACAGTGCTACGATCATTCCGACCACGAGCACCGTTGCCGTCGCAAGCCGTGGGACCAACTTGCGGGGCTCGCTGCCCCAGCCCAAGCCGTCACATAACAGAAAGCCGCCGACCATCGAATTGATCAGAAACGAGGAGTAGGCCGCCGAGAACAAACCGATGCAGAACACGGCCCGTCCCAGGGTACCGAAGACCGTCAGGCCCGCCGCAATGTCGCCTGCTGCGGTGATCTCCTGCCCGCGTAGCGCTCCACCGGCTGTGGCAACCAGCATCACCGTGATCAGCATCATCAGCACTGCGCCCACTCGTGCGTCGAGTAGGCCGCTGGGCAACTCTTTCAGGCTCCAGCCTTTCTGCTGCACCAAGTAACTTTGATAATACGCACCGGCGATGACGAACGTCGTCCCCACCAGCCCTAGCAGCGACAGGTCGATTCCGGCAGTGCCCTGCTGATTTCCCCACAACCATTCAACCGGCGGGATAAATCCACGGAGCAGTTCTCCTACGTTCGGCCGGGCATAGATAAGATTGACCGTAAAGCTGATCAACATCACGCCGACGAACAACATCATCGCTCGCTCGAGTGCCTTATAAAGATTTTCAAAGGCAAACAAAAAGCTGAGTGCCAGCAGATTAAAGAGAATGACCAAATGCGAGAGCTGCAGGCCAGGAATCCACAAGAACCGCTCTTTAAATTCGGCCATCGCCGCGTGAACTCCGACATTGTTGCCGAACTGAAACGCAGCGGTGATGAAAAACGCACACAGACCGATCAATGCGGCTAACCAGCGGCTCGCATAACGACTGATCAACGTCGCCGGAGTGGTTCCCGAAACCACGCCCAGTTTGGCGGCCATCGTCATGTACGACAACATCAACACGACCGAAATCAGCACCACCCACAGCATCGAGTAGCCGTAGCGGGCACCGACTTGTGAACTGGTGGTGATGCTGCCTGGTCCGATCACGACACAGGCGGTGATCAAGCCAGGGCCAATCCGCTGGTACCAACGCGACGTCGACACGGCCACCTTCGCCGGGGAAGCTGCCTCTCCGGTCACTGGGGAACGATGATCAGCAGGGGGCGAGTCGGTGACAGCGTGCATCGGCAGAACTCTTATACCAAAGGCAGGAACACAAGCGGTGGGTCGGTCAGTCCGCAGGTAGACGTTTTCAATGGGACTGGTTGCAACATGGGGCGGCGAGCGATCATTTTACCTGTTTACGCCACTGTTCTAATTTAACCTGCATCTGTTGACGGGTCTGACTATAAGCCGGGTCGGCCGCTCGGTTGTGAAGTTCCTCAGGGTCGTCTTTCAGATCGAAAAGTTGTTCGTACTCCCACTCTGGCCAGTACACATACTTATAATCGTGGCGCACGACTGCGAGCGACGTCGGAATCCGCTCGCGTTTGGTAATTGTGGGATGCTCATAGAAGAATTCCTGTCGCCACTGCGGCGGCGAAGTCGCGAGATACAGAGGGGCGAGATCTTCACCTTGAATGGCCGCGGGAACTTGCAAACCGACAGCTGAGATGACGGTTGGGGCGACATCAATGTTGAGCGCGAATTCGTCAACGGTGGTGCCTCGCCGTGACGCGGGTAACCGCGGATCGTGCAGGATCAGCGGTACGCGCAGCGACTGCTCATAGGGATACCACTTATCGGCCAGACCACGCTCGCCGTGGAAATATCCATTGTCGCCGATGAATAGAATCAGCGTGTTCTCATACGTTCCTTGTTCCTTGAGCGCTGCGACAATGTCGCCGACAGCGCGGTCTAGTTCGGTAATCAAACGGTAGTAGTTGATCATGTACTGCTGGTACCGCTCCGGCGTGTCGAAACGCCAGTGGTAGCGGATACGTCCTTCGTTCGCGGGGGCCGCTAGGAACGGCGGCAAGGCCGCTAAGGCAGCCGGGTCCAAAAGCGGCGAGCGTGGCACGGTGGCCCCTCGATACAACGCTTCACTCCATTCCTGGGGCAGATATTGCTCGGGAGCGCTGTCTTCGGCGTGTGCAGCGAAAAACGAGACGTTCAGCAGGAACGGCTTGTCTTGGGGACGGTTATTCAGGAACTCCAGCGCGCCGCGGCGGTTGAGTTCGGTGATGTGCACCGATTCGCCATCGCGCTCGATCCAGTGGCGCCCCTCGTAGGTGCGGATGAAGTCAAAGTCGCTTTTTCGCGCCGCGCCGACTCCATATTTCCCGACGAAACCGACCCAGTAACCGGCTTGGCGAAGTTGAGCCGGATAGGTTTCTGCAAATTGTTCAGGTGTGAGCGCCACGCCAAAGCGGTCGATCCCATGCCGCGACATGTATTGCCCGGTGAGGATGGACGCGCGACTGGTCATGCAGATGCTGGTGGTGACGCAGGCCCGCGTGAATCGCACCCCGCCGGCAGCCAGTTCATCCAGGTGCGGCGTCTGGATGACTTCATTGCCAGCAACCCCGAGCGAATCCCACCGAAAATCGTCGGCAACGAGCGTGACGACATTCATCGGGGGTTCCGCGGCAGCACTGCTCACAACCAGCACCATTCCGGCCACCGAGCCGAGCATCCACATCAGCAATCGCATTCATTCTTCTCCTGCAGCGCGACACTTCAAACACCGCCACAGCATACTGCATAGCTCGCTCACCTGGTTGCAGCGACCAGCGTCATTGGGCTAGGTGATTGGACAGAGAGGCTGTGGGGCCACCCTGCCCGCCAGCCGAGCAGTCCCGAGCGTCCGGCCTACCTGATCCGCAGCCGCCACGGTAACATCGCGACGATCACCTTCTCATCAGGTAACATCGCCACGGCAATCCCTGCTGGGCGACCGCGAGCAGCAGACCCTTCCTTCCCTGCAAACTTGATAACGATGACTGAGTACCGCATCGAACACGACTCCATGGGCGACGTCCGCGTTCCCGCCGATGCCTATTACAGTGCCCAAACCCAGCGGGCTGTCGAGAACTTTCCGATCAGCGGTTGGCGGTTGCCGCCGGCCATGATCCGCGCGATGGGCTTAGTCAAATTCGCTTGCGGACGAGTCAATCATGACCTGGGTAAGCTGACCGGCAGCGGCAAAAACCCGCTGACCGATGAGCAGGTCGCGGCGATGTTGCAGGCTGCCGAAGAGATCGCCAATGGCCAAATGGCCGATCAGTTCCCGATCGATGTCTTCCAGACCGGATCGGGTACCAGCAGCAACATGAACATCAATGAGGTGATCAGCAATCGAGCGATCGAATTGCTCGGCGGCGACCGCTTGGCCAGCGAGAAGGCGGTCCATCCGAACGACCATGTGAACATGGGCCAAAGCACCAACGATACCTTCCCCACGGCGATTCACGTGGCAGTGGGGGTGGAGATTGAAAATCGGCTCATTCCGGCGCTGCGCAAATTGCACGAATCGCTGCGTGAGAAGGCTCAGCAGTGGGACCGAATCATCAAGATCGGCCGCACGCACTTGATGGACGCCACTCCGCTGCGTTTGGGCCAAGAGTTTGGCGGTTTCGCTCGCCAGATCGAACTATCGATCGCTCGCGCCGAGAAGGCTCGCGACGCCGTGTTGGAACTACCGGTCGGCGGCACCGCTGTCGGCAGCGGGATCAATACGCATCCGGAGTTCGGTTCGCGGGTCGCTGCGGTGATTGCCGAGAAGACCGGCATCGCGTTTGTCGAAGCGGTGGATCACTTCGAGGCAAACAGTCAACGCGATGGCCTCGTCGATGCCCACGGCGGCCTGAAGTGCATTGCGCAGACGCTGTTCGGTGTGGCCAACAACATCCGCTGGCTGGGCAGTGGGCCGCGGTGTGGATTTTTTGAAGTGATTCTGCCGGATCGGCAACCGGGTAGCTCGATCATGCCGGGGAAAGTCAATCCCGTGATGTGTGAATCGATGATGCAGTTGTGCGCCCGAGTCATCGGCAACGATGGCTGTCTGACCATGTGCGGCGCTGCCGGCGGTAATTTCCAGCTGAACATCATGATGCCGGTGATGGCGCACACGACGCTCGAGTCGATTCAATTGCTCTCGGCTGGCACGCTTGCTTTCATCGAGTTTTGCACGGCCGGTCTCCAGGCCAACGAAGCCCAGTGCGAAGCGGCCGTGGAACAGAGTTTGTCGATGTCGACCAGTCTCAATCCGCTGATCGGTTACGAAACCGCGGCCAAACTGGTCAAGGAAGCCTTTGCCAGCGGTAAGACGATCCGCCAGCTCTGCAAGGAAAAAGGGATTTTGGACGAGATCACGCTGGCCGAAGCGCTCGATCCTTGGAAAATGACCGAACCGCAACCCGGCTGATCGTTTCCCTTGGCTGGATCAACCGAAGCAGCGTGCCGCCTTGCCGGTACGTTTTTTCGGCATCACCGCAACCCTTCGTCAGCGACTGCTGGTCCGCGATCTTTCGTCCGTTTTAACTTTGACCTTTTGATTTCACCATGGAAGCCGGTATCGTCGGATTGCCGAACGTCGGGAAAAGCACCCTGTTCAACGCGCTGACCAGTTCACAGGCGGCTCAAAGCGCCAACTACCCGTTCTGCACCATTGAGCCCAACGAAGGGATCGTCAGTGTTCCCGATGATCGGCTGACGCGGATCACGCAGTACATCGTCCCGAAGAAGATCATTCCCGCGGCGCTGAAACTCGTCGACATCGCCGGCATCGTCAAAGGTGCTAGCGAAGGCCAGGGACTGGGGAATAAGTTTCTCAGCCACATTCGACAGGTCGATGCGATTGTTCAGGTCGTCCGTTGCTTTGAAGACCCGGACGTGATCCATGTCGATGGAGCGGTCAATCCGGTCGCAGACATGGAGACCATCGAGACAGAACTGATGTTGGCGGACATCGAGACGTTGCAGGGGGCGTTGGCGAAGGCTGAGCGAACCGCACGGAGCGGCGACAAAGAGGCGAAGCTGCGGGTAGCGGCAATCCAGAAGTCGCTCGACCACCTGGCGACCGATGCCCCGTTGCGAACGTTAACGCTCTCTGAACCGGAAGCCAAAGCGATTTCGAGTTTCGGCCTGATGACCGCCAAGCCGATCCTGTTCGTCGCCAATGTCGACGAAGATGACTTGGAAGGCAAATCGCCACTTGTGCAGAAAGTTCGTGAGAAAGCGGCTGCAGCCGGTGCCGACGTGGTCTGCGTCTGCGCGAAGTTGGAAGCGGAAATTGCGGAACTGGAAGAGCCTGATCGAACCGAAATGCTGCAGTCAGTTGGCCTGAGTGAGCCGGCGCTCAACCACATTGCACGGGCGACGTACCGGACGCTGGGACTGCAGAGCTACTTCACTGCCGGAGAAAAAGAAGTCCGAGCTTGGCCGGTGCCGATCGGTGCTACCGCACCTCAGGCGGCCGGTGTAATCCACAGTGACTTTGAACGCGGGTTCATTCGCGTCGAAGTGTATTCGCTCGCAGATCTCGAAGCTCACGGCAGCGAAAAAGAGATTCGCCAAGCCGGTAAACTGCGTGTCGAAGGCAAACAGTACGTCATGCAAGATGGCGACATTTGCCATTTTCTGTTCAACGTTTAATCGCCCCCCGCCTGCCCAGCCTACCGCCGATGTCCAAAGCCTTTGCTTTCCTGCCGTTCGTGTTTTTGACCATCCTCTGTTGGGGCAATTACGGCGTGCTCATGCATCACGGCAAGGAGGAGATGGGTGATGCGCTGCGGCCGTTTGTCGGCGTGGGGTTTGCCTATTTCGCGATCGCTGTGATTGTCCCGTGCTTATTGCTCTGGATCCGTGGAGAAAAGGGCAATTGGTCTCGCGACGGGATCATTCTCAGCATCATCGCAGGGGCTGTCGGAGCTCTGGGGGCGCTGGGAGTGATTCTGGCGTTTAGCTTCAAAGCCAAACCGCTGTACGTGATGCCGCTGGTTTTTGGAGGGGCACCCGTGATCAACACGTTGGTGACGATGGCGATGAGCAAGAACTTCGAGAAGATCAAGCCCTTGTTTCTCGTTGGAATCGCGATGGCGGCGCTCGGCGGTGCGGGCGTTTTGTATTTCAAGCCAGCAGAGGCTCGTATGCCGGTGGCAGATGCGGCCAGCGCTCCCGCAGTCGCCGCCGCGAGCGCCGAATTGAATTACCCGATGATCGTGTTCTCGGTGGTGATGGCAGTGCTGAGCTGGGGTTCTTATGGGCCGGTGTTGCACAAAGGACAAATGAAAATGGGCGGCAGCCGCCTGCGTCCGTTTCTGTGCGTGGGCATCGCCTATTTCTTCATCGCCGTCGCGATCCCGCTGGCGGTGATTCCGGTGCTCTCGTCGACCGGACAGTGGAACACGCCGGGGATGATCTGGAGCCTCGCAGGCGGCGCAGCCGGTGCCCTCGGGGCGCTGGGGATCATTTACGCGTTTAACTTCGGTGGTAAACCGATCTTTGTAATGCCGCTGATTTTCGGCATGGCACCGGTGATGAATACGATCACGACCGTCACCGAAAACGCCAGCTGGGGACAAATTGGGCCGCGGTTTCTCGCGGCCCTGGCGGTCACCATTGCGGGGGCGGTCACGGTGCTGGTGTATGCCCCCAAACCTGCTCCGCCAGCGGCGGCAAAGACTTAAACGCCTTCACAACGTCGAGAACGAGCACGCTGAGGTTTGCCACCTCGCGTGTTCCGCTGCTCGCTCTTTCGCTCCCGAACCGGCCATGCCGGGCAAATGGTAAACTGCTCCGGTCGCGCAACCGCGCGTGCTGTTGATTCGCGTTTACCCCCACATCCTGGAGCGATTTCATGAGTTCTCGTTTGCATCCAAGCCTCATGCTGCTTGCCTGGCTGTTAGCCATGGCGGGCAGCTCGCACGGTGCCGCGCAAGGCACGGCAGTCACCGATCCTAACGACGCAGGCATCGACTATCAGATCCAAGGCGAATATCGCGGTCAGGTCGCAACTGAAGATGGAACCCAGGCCTGGGGGGCTCAAGTCATTGCTCTGGGCAAGGGCAAATTTGATTTGGTCGGCTACAAGGGGGGACTTCCCGGTGACGGTTGGAAACGCGGCGACGAGATGCTGCAGTACAGTGGCGAACTGCAAGACGGTAAAGCCGTCTTCACAGCCGACCAGACCGTGCTGGAGGTGGGAGAGGGAAAGCTGACGGTTTTGGTCCAGGGAAACACGGTCGCCACCCTAGACAAAATCCAGCGCCAAAGCCCGACCCTCGGTCAGTCGGCCCCAGCAGGGGCGCTTGTCCTTTTTGACGGCAAATCGCTGGACGGGTGGGAAAACGGAAAACTCGTCGATGGCCAATACTTAGGGGCCACCAATCCGGTGACGAAGCAGCAGTTTGGAGATCACTCGCTGCACATCGAATTCCGCACCCCCTTTATGCCCGAAGCCCGCGGCCAAGCCCGTGGCAACAGCGGTGTGTATCTCCAAGGTCGGTACGAGTTGCAGGTCTTGGACTCGTTTGGCCTTGCTGGCAAGAACAACGAGTGCGGTGGGATCTACACGATCGCGGAGCCGATCGTAAACATGTGTCTGCCTCCCCTGGTCTGGCAAACCTACGACATCGACTTCACCGCGGCAGTTTATGAAGGCAATCAGAAAGTCAAGTATGCTCGGGTCACGATCAAGCACAATGGGGTGGTGATTCACGACCATCTCGAGTTGCCCGGCGGCACGCCCGGCTTCCGGCCCGAAGGCCCCGGCAAGGGTCCGCTGTTCTTGCAGGATCATGGGAATCCGGTCGTATTCCGTAATATCTGGATCGTCGAAAAGTAACGTCTGTGTCGTGAGTCGGCGCGTCCGGCGAGACGACCCGCATTCTTCTGCAAAGCCGATTGCTCCGATCGCCAGGCCTCGGTTACCTGGCGATCAAATAGGGGGCATCCAAATAGGTGGTGTTGAGTCGCACCGCAGCTTGCACCCAGCTGGTGCGCCTTCAGTTTAAGTAAGAGCGAGGGGGTGTAAGACGGCTCGTTATGGTAGCTTAGTGTCCCTGTTCTCAGTGAACTAAATATTTTGCCATCTATGGGGCTATTTAAGAGTACGGTCTATCAAAGGTTGACCGGTGCTAAGGACGCCGCTATGGTTGTTGACCGGCGCGTAAAATCGCCTTCCTCTTTCGGCTTCTAAGTCGATAGGTCTACTCTCTCCGCAGGCGTTGTTGTGTAGCGACTGCGCCTCTTCCTCGTCAGACTATCCGAAGGTTCAGAATGAGTATCCGAAGTAGGGCTGCATTCACACTAGTCGAGCTATTAGTTGTGATCGCGATCATCGGTGTGATGGTGGGGTTACTGCTCCCCGCCGTCCAGTCCGCCCGCGAAGCTGCCCGCCGCATGAGCTGTCAGAACAATATGAAGCAGGTAGGGTTGGCCCTGCATAACTATCACGATACTTATAACACGTTCCCGCCATCCGCCGTCTGGGGGCCAGGTAAGGCGCCCTTTACAATGCCTTATCATCACACTTGGACCGTGATGATTCTGCCGTTTATCGAGCAGCAGTCGCTGTACAACTCGATCGACAATAAGCTGCCGATTTGGGGGCAGTTGTTGCCCAACGGCGATCAAGTTGTCAGTCAGGAGGTGCCGACGCTGCGTTGCCCTTCGGATGGCGGGACTCGCGGGATCGATGACACGCACGGCATCGCCGTAACCAACTACTCAGGCAGTGAGGGGTACCACTGGCACCCCAACGCGACGTTCGCACCCGATCAATTCCCAGAACTGGCTGGCGACCCGTTCACCAACGCATCGGACTTCAGCGGTCTGTTCACGGTGACGAGGACCCACCGGATGCGAGACATTATCGATGGAACTTCCAATTCGATTGTGGTGTCCGAGACCGATTCAGCTGGCTTCGGTGGTGGCCCGATTCGTACCGTTGGATCCGGAGTTCGCCGAGCTGGCGGAGGTCGAGTGTTTCGTGCTTCCCTGGTCGCGACGGCTCATGCTGGTTGGGCAGGAAACGAGTCGGGTACCAATACGGTAGATGTGGATGGAAACGCCAAATCGAGCGGAACATGGTTTAGAAGCAGCCCCCATACCTACACCCCAACGTACTTGTCTGCTTGGGGACCCAATGCTGAATGGCATGGGCCCTCAAGTTATCACCCCGGTGGTGTCCAGTCGTTATATGGCGATGGAAGTGTGGCGTTCATTACCGAGTCCGTGAACTACGGCACCTGGGTCAAGATCAATGCCATT
Organism: uncultured Planctomycetaceae bacterium; assembly: GCA_937904535.1. Classification (GTDB taxonomy): domain Bacteria; phylum Planctomycetota; class Planctomycetia; order Pirellulales; family Pirellulaceae; genus UBA6163. The sequence goes on along the minus strand of CALELC010000221.1, from coordinate 329 downwards.
GCCGACGGCAACACTTCACTTGATCCCCGGAATTAATGGATAAGCCGTGAGCGTCACAGCCGTCATGTGATTGCTGTTTTTAGCAGCGGCTCACCCGGCCGCTCGTCCGTCAGAGGGTCTCCAAGGGGAATCGAAAGGTACCTCTTGGAGATCTCCCTGATCGCTCATACCTGCGTGTGCCCTGACTGTCGCGGGATGATCTAGCTTTCAGATTTTCCGTTCTCATTGCTGCAATCTGCTCGGCGTTCAGTAGCGATGAAGGACTTCTTGATGTGGCCGCTAGGAGCGACATGCTGCTAGGTCAGCAAGCAAACGGTCACTCCTATACT
>CALELC010000220.1 GCA_937904535.1 uncultured Planctomycetaceae bacterium | reverse complement strand
GTAGGTTTTGAAATCGTCCTGCAGCGCTTCGCCAAAGCAGACTGCCTTGCCCGCGATAACGTGCATCAGCGGTCCGCCCTGGATACCGGGGAACACGCTGCGGTTGATTGCCTTGAGATCGTCTTGGCGGCACAGGATCAGACCACCGCGCGGTCCGCGGAGCGTCTTGTGAGTCGTGGTGGTGACGTAGTCGGCGTGCGGCACCGGGCTGTTGTGAATCCCCGCGGCGACCAAGCCGGCGTAGTGGGCCATGTCGACCAGCAGCTTCGCACCGACTTCCTTGGCGATCTCAGCGAATCGCTCGTGCGGGATTTCGCGCGGATAGGCGCTCGCGCCGGCCACGATCAGCTTCGGCTTGTGTTCACGAGCCAAGCGAGCGATCTGGTCGAAGTCCAAGCGGTGCTGCTGCGGGTCAACGCCGTAGCTGATGAACTTGTAGAGTTGACCACTGATGTTGAGTTTCATGCCGTGCGTCAGGTGACCGCCCTGCGCCAGGTCGAGACCCAGCACACAGTCGCCCGGCTGCAGGCAGGTCAGGTAGACCGCGGTGTTGGCCTGCGAACCGCTGTGCGGCTGCACGTTGGCGGCCTCGGCACCAAACAGCTGCTGAGCGCGGTCAATCGCGAGTTGCTCGACGACATCGACGTGCTCACACCCACCGTAGTACCGCCGCCCAGGATAGCCCTCGGCATATTTATTGGTCAGGACGCTGCCGGCAGCCTGTTGGACCGCGAGGCTGGTGTAGTTCTCGCTGGCGATCATTTCCAGCCCTTCTTGCTGGCGACGCGCCTCGGCATTGATAGCGTCCCAAATGGCCGGATCCTGCTGCTGCAGCGGTGTCATAACAGATGTCTTTGCGGAAAAAGTGGCGAAGAAAACGATAGGCAAGTGCGGCGAACGATCTCTCGCCCGAGCCACACCAACCGGCACGCTCGGCGACGCACGTCTGAGGCGATTGTCGATTCTGAGCCCGCAAACGTCAATGCGCGGCAAACGGTTCCTACCGAATCCTCACGCCTGGGAGGCACGACCGCAGGAGTTATCACGTTCGCAGGGGGTAGAGGTCTGCGAGGGTTGCTGCGGGGTGGAGTGGAAATCTGGGACGGACTGAGGACGGGCAGGCTGGAGCCTGGCGTCTAGCCGCGAAGCAGGCTGAAGCCTGAACTCCAACGCTGGGGCTTGAGCAAGGGCGGCAAGCTGAAGCCCAGACGCCCGCGGGTGCACTTGAACTCGCTAGCTTCGGCAGGGGGTGGGTTAGGAGGTGTCAGCCGGATGAATGTGCGCGAGTTTGAACAAATTCGCTCGCAGAATCGATACAGATTGCGTAAAACGGACGTTACCTCCAAAACCCTTCTTCCAGTTAACTTGCCGTCACAACTGGTTGAAAGCTCATCGAGGTAAACTGTAGGGCCGGAACCCCGCCAATGGCCGGTCGGAGCCTAATGATGCTGCATCACCTGCTCCGAAACTTCGTGCTAACCCCAAAGAATCGCTGATGAAGTCGACTACCGCGTGGCTATTATTTGCCGCTCTCACTGGGCTTGGGCCCGCACTCCGGGCTCAGGATGACCTGCCTCCGTTTGCTGACGTCAGCAAAGGTTACGAGGCGATTGCGTCGTCGGACCAGCAAAACCCGAAGGGTTTGTTCAACGTCTGGAAGCGCGAAAAAGACTCGCAGTTGCTCGGCGAGTTGCCCAAGAACTTCGCTGGCAAACGCTACTTTGTGGCGCTGACCGTCAGCAGCGGCGACCGCTACGCTGGCCTGCAGTCAGGCGACTGGGTGATCGAATGGCGGCGATACAACAATCGTCTGGCGGTGATTTCTCCCAACCTTGAAATCCGGGCGGAAGGCGAGGCGGAAGCCAAAGCCTCGGTCAAGCGGTTGTTCACCGACGAAGTCCTGATGGACCTCCCGATCGTGGCCAACGGCCCCACCGGCGGCCCTGTAATCGACTTAGACCAACTGCTGGTCAGCAATGCCACCAAGTTCTTTGGTTCATCGGTCCGCGTCACCAACCCGCAATTGGTGACGATTTCCTCGGCGAAGGTCTTCCCCAGCAACATCGAACTGGCGTTCGAGATTGTCGGGGCGGGCGGCAAACTGCAAACGATTCACTATTCGTTCAGCGAAGTTCCCAGCGCCAACAATGGCTTCAAACCGCGAGTGGCAGACGAACGCGTCGGCTACTTCACGACGGCCTATTCGGACCTGAGCAAGTACCAGGACGATGACACTCGCGTCCGCTACATCAATCGTTGGCACCTGCAGAAGCGCGATCCGAAGCTGAAGCTCAGCCCGCCGAAGCAGCCGATCCGGTTCTACATCGAACACACCACCCCGGTCCGCTATCGCCGCTGGGTGAAGGCGGGCGTGGAGTACTGGAACAAGGCATTCGAACAGATCGGCATCCTCGACGCGATCGTCGTGGAATATCAGGATGCCGAAAGCCGGGCGCACATGGAAAAGGATCCTGAAGACGTTCGCTACAACTTCATTCGCTGGCTCAACAACGATGTCGGTACGGCGATTGGCCCCAGCCGCGTCCACCCCGAGACCGGCGAAATCCTCGATGCGGACATCATCCTCACCGACGGTTGGATTCGGCACTTCAATTTCAATTACAACGACCTGATGCCCAAGCTGGCGATGGAAGGGGCGAGCCCCGAAACCTTGGCCTGGCTGGGGAACAACCCACACTGGGACCCGCGGATTCGCTTGGCCTCCAGCGAGCAGATGAACTACCTGCGTCAGCAGTACGCGCGTCAGTCGCAACAGCCGATGGCTGGCTTCCCGATGGCCGGTGCCGAATCGACGTTGCTCGGCGAGCACGAGTTTGGCGGACTCTACGGCCAGATCAGCCAGAAGAACGGCCTCTGCATGGCCGCCAGCGGTTTGCAACTGGATCTCGCCTTAGCGCGGATGAATTGGTCGCTAGCTCTGCTGGCCGACGAAGTCGCTGAGGAAGAGAAAAAGAAGAAGGAAGAAGAGGAACAGGCCGCTCAAGCGAAGGAAGAAGCCGACAAAGAACAGCCTGAAAAGGATGGCGAGAAGCCGGCCGAAGAAAAACCGGAAGAGCAGCCCAAGAGCGAGCAAGGCGAGAAGAAGGATGCCGCTGCGACTCCATTGGTCGACGCCAAGGAAGTCACTCCCGATATGCTCGACGGCATTCCCGAATGGTTCGTCGGGCCGCTGCTGGCTGACCTGGTGGCTCACGAAGTCGGGCACACGCTCGGCCTGCGGCACAACTTCAAGGCCTCCTCGGCCCTGCCCTTGGACAAGATCAACAGCAACGATGTCAAAGGTAAGAAGACGATCACTGCTTCGGTGATGGATTACACCCCGGTCAACTACCGCTACGAGTCCGGTGAAGTTCAGGGCGACTACGGCATGACCGGCATCGGCCCCTATGACTTCTGGGCGATCGAGTACGGCTACACCTTCGACGAGAAGAAGCTGCCGGAGATCCTCAAACGCTGTAGCGAACCAGAACTGCAGTACGCGACCGACGAAGACACCTCCGGGCCCGATCCACTGGCGATGCGTTATGACTTCAGCGCCAATCCGCTGGACTACGCCAATGAGCAGATGAAGCTGGTTCGTGTGTACCGCGATCGCATCCTCGACAAGTTCGTGAAGGACGGTGAAAGTTGGTCGCGAGCTCGCCGCGGCTATGAATTGACGCTGTCGCTGCAAATGCGCAGCGTCAACATGATGGCCCGCTGGGTCGGGGGCGCCTTTGTCAATCGCGACAAGAAGGGCGATCCCGGAAATCGGCCGCCAGTCGAAGTCGTGCCGGCCCAGCAGCAACGCGACGCGTTGAAGTTCGTAATCGATACCACGTTCCGCGATGAGGCCTATGGCCTGACACCGCAGTTGCTCGAACGGATGACGGTCGACAAGTGGCTCGACCGCAGCCCCCAGACTGCGATGTCGGCCGAAGCGACTTGGCCGATCCACGACCGCGTTCTCGGGATCCAAGCTTCGGCGCTGACGCTGTTGATGAATCCGACGACGCTCCGTCGGGTACTGGACAACGAGCTGCGCTTGCCTCCGGAAACCGACACGCTGACGTTGCCCGAGTTGTTCAACTCGATCAGCAACGCCGTCTGGACCGAAGTCCATGAAGAGTGCCCTGAAAACCGCAACGATCGCCAACCGATGATCAGCAGCTTGCGCCGCAACTTGCAGCGTGAGCACATTCAGCGGCTGATCGATCTGGTGCTCAACGACCATGGCGGCACCGCGGCCTACAAGCCGATCGGTACGCTGGCGCGGATGGAACTGCGGAACCTGAAGGGCGAAATCGAGAAGTCGCTTGAGACCTGTGGCGAGAAAATGGACGTCTACTCCTCCGCCCACTTGAGCGAATCACTCGAACGGATTTCCAAGGTGCTCGAAGCCGGCTACATGTTTGGCGGCGGCCGCCAGCAATCAGGCGGCTCGCAGATCATCATTCTGTCCGGTCAAGAGCTGAACGCGGTCGAAGCCCAGCAGTAACGATCTGCTAATCGCCCGATCAAAGAACGACGAACAGGTGCCCGGCACAAGCGGGGCACCTGTTTTTGTTGGCGTTCATCCCAATTCAACGCCGCATCGCAAGCCGTTCACTTGCGACATCTCCGTCACTCCAACCGAGCCTGGCTGCGAGGATTGGAGAAGGTTGTTTGACGCGCGGAACTCGTGCTTCTGTCCAGCTGCCGTCCAATGCTGCAGGCTGCCGCGGGCCGGACGATTGAACTCGTCGATGAGCTGTTTTCTCGTCACCTCCTAGGCCATCCATCACGCCGCCTCGAGCTCGTTTCCGGGGTGGTCAGATCGCTTGCCGAATCGTCCGACACACCCTGACGTCACTTCGCGGTGTCTTCATAGATCGGCAGGTGGCGGTAATAGACTTCTAGGGAGAGCAGGTTCATCGTCGTCAGGTACAGCCGGCCAGCGTGGTGACTCCAGCGATCGGGTACGGGATTTTTCGGATCCCAGCTTCCTTCCAGCGGTCCCGCCTTAATCTGGCCATCCACTAGGATCGGCTTGAGCCGCTGATTCCAGTTCTCCCAGTGCTCGCCGCCCATGTGGAACATCACCTGGGTGGCGTAATACCAATAATAGGTGTCGCGCTGCGGTCGCCGCGGGTCGCCGGTCGCTGGAGGGTTCATCGCCAGATAATCCGCAGCCCGCTGCATCTCGGGATGCTCGCGCCGCCAACCCGAATACATCCGCATCAGCATGGCAACCGCAGTCATCGACGGTGTGGCGTCGCGGCCGTGACGCTGCGTGGGCGTGTCGGGTGCAAATGGGTTGTAGCGATACAAATGGCCCTGTGTCCCGCTGACCTTAGCGAGTTCCAGCCAGTGATTGATGCCGGCGTAAGTTGACGGCGGTACGGTTAAGCCGGCCAGTTCACCGCTCTTGAGCGCCATCATCATCCAGCCGCTGACACTGGTGTCACTGCTAACCTGCGGCTGATACCGCCATCCGCCGCGTTCTTGGTGTTGACTCTTGACGATGAAATCGACCGCTCGCTGAGCCGGTTCACGCAGGGCAGGGTCACCGGTCATCCCATACGCTTCGCACAGCGCGAGCGCCGCAATCCCATGCGAGTAGAACATCACATTTTGGTCGCTGACCGGATCTTCGGAGCGGTACAGATTGCCGTCGGGACGCTGCATCGCCAACAGCGCTCGTAGACCGCTGGAAACGACCGCCGCGTATTGATGTTGCTGGTGCGTGTAGCCGGCCCCCTGGAACGACAACAGACACAATCCAGTCGCCGCCGTATCGCTGCGCAGCATCACCGGCTCATCGGGGGTTTGCAGCGACCAATGCCCATCAGGGTGCTGGCGAGCGACGAGGAACTTCAGCCCCCGCTCAATCGCCTCTTCGGTCTCCGGTCCAAGTGAACCTGCCGGTGTTGCCGCCCCACTGCCCTGAGTGCGCATCACGCGGCGGCGGAACAATTCCACCGCTGCAATCTCGCTGCCGACCGGTTGCATCGGCCCGCCGACATCCAGTCGTTGACGATCCCGGGGACGGAGCGAGATCGCACCGATTTGCGGCTGATCTTCCACTGCCACGGCAACGCCAGCGCGAGCCGCCGGCATATCGGCCAAGCCCCCGGGGCCTAGCGGGAGGTTGAAGTCCAACTGCATTCCGCTGGCGGTGAAGGCGTCGTTGACCGGGGCCCCGGGGCGCGTGCTGTTCCGAGCGAGTGATTCGCTCGGCGTTAGTCGGTCCGCCGGCTGTCCGGCTCCGACCGCCTCGGCAGTGGCCGTCGGAGCATTGGCGATGTCGGCCGCGGCACCACTCAGATCACTTCCCGCGATACTCATTCCAGCCGTGCCCTGCCCTGGCAGCCCCAGTGGTCCCAGCGTGTGGCGAGAAGTCGCCGCCGCCGCGGCACCCGCGGAAATGCTCGGCACGCCCGCAGCCGTATCCGCGATCGAAGCTCGCAGTTCGGACATCGCCACTCCGGACCGCGGAGTTTCAGCCGGCAGAGCCTGACTGTCGAGCGACAAACTTGCTCCGACCGAAGTCTGCACCCGGGCCAGCGGCGCATCGGTGGGCGACAACAGCCGTTCGGCCGTCGCTTGTGGACGGGCAATGGCAACGGACAAGGGTGCCGGAGCAGGTCCAGCGACATCGATCGTGCGCTGGCGTTGCTGGGCTGGCGGTCGCTGAGGCGATGCCCCGAGATTGCCAATCCTCGGCAACTGGTTTTGCTGTGACGGCACCGCACGAGCGGCCATCGACGCCGCCGGTGCCACCGCTTCACGCGGAGGCAGGGGTTCAGGAGTGGGTGGCGCGAGGGTTGCCGGTTCCGGCGGCTGCTGACGCGCCGGGTCAGCCGGCCTTTCCAGCGGCACCGCCTGCGGGGCATCAGCCAGACGAGGCTCCAGCACCGGCACGGTCGGTTGAGTTGCTGGCGCAGCCTCCCACTGTGGCGGCGTGAGGCTGCGAGAGCGAATGCCGGGGGCATCGGCAGGCATCGGCAAAGCCGACTCGGGGGTCTGCCGCGACAGCAAGAACTTTTGCTCTTCACGCGGCCGGACCAATTCGTGATTGGGCATCTCCAGCCGCGAAGCCGTTTTCTCAAGTGGCGGAACGAGTCGTTGCTCGAGCGGCATCACCTTGGACGCGGTCTCCGCCTCGGTCGGCTGTGACCAGTCGGGCGTTGTCCGCTGCTGAGACGGCGCGGAAAACACGTACTCGGGAATCGTCTTCCGCTCAACACTTCGTTTGGGCTCGGCACCAGTGAACGCCTCAGGAAAATATCGGCCAAAGACGATCACATTGACCGACATCAACAACAGCATCAGGTGCACAAACACACTGGCCAGGAAACCGAGCTGTGCCGATCGCTCCACAAAACGCGAGGTGACTAAGCGTGTAAACAGCGATAGCACCACCACACCACCGGGCACACCGATGACATAGGTCCAGGCGTTGTAGAGCGGCCGCGGATCATCGAAGCGAAGCTGCGAGATGATCGTGTAGCCGACAAGCGTCCCGACAATGGCAATCCCGAGATCCAACGGCCACATCGGTTCCTTCGCAGGCGACCGATTAGCCAGCGGTGTCGGGCGAGCCATGCAAGCACTCCTCAATCATAAATCGAAACGCACGGTTGCGATTGCGACACGCAGCGCACGCACCGCGGTGCCGCTGCGGACTTTGGAAATCGCTACCGCAGTCGCAGCGGGAGCCACCGAGGGTTCGGACTAATATCTTGCCGGTCCTTCACGAGTGGTCACGGAATAGTCGCTCACTCCTGCTCGATTACACAGATCCATCACCGTCACGACCGGCTGAAACGTGGTCGCCTGATCCGCCCGAATGACGACTGACTGATTCGCTGGATTCTCCGCCACGGCCGCCACCAAGATCCGCTCCAGCTCTTCTGGCCGCACCGGCCGCCCACGCAAGTAGATCGCTCCCTCGGCATCGACGTCGACGACGATCTCGCGCGGCCGATGCACCATCGGCGCGGCGCTGGTGGCCGTCGGCAAGACGATCTCCAAATGCCGCTCTTCCTCCTCAAACTCGCTCGTCACGAGAAAGAAGATCAGCAACAAAAATACGACATCGATCAGCGGTGTCAGGCTCAGGTTGGCGATCACACCCGAACGTTTAATCGAAATGGCCATCGCGAACTCCTCAGCCGCTCACTCGCTTGACTTTGGCTTTCGCTTTACCAGCCGCTGGCGGCGGAGCCGCGGGAACTGGTGAACTGGCCACCGGCGGAATGCTCACCGGCGGGCTCTCGGCGACCGAGCCGTTCGCTTCGCTCTGGCCGCTGAGGCTCAGTGACCGCAGCGTGCCGTCGCTGTCGAGCCGCGCCCGACCGACGAACCGAGCCAGTCCCGGAGCGATCTCAAATGCCAACCGCTCGATCCGATGAAAATGCTTCGCCAGACGGTTCTCGAGGTACTGGGCGAAGATCGCCGCAGGAATCGCGACCACCAGCCCCGCCAACGTCGTCACCAAGGCCGTATAAATCCCTTCGCTCAACTGTTCACTGCGGCTGCGGTCAGGGGCCAACGTTGTCGACTCATGGAAAGCGATGATCATGCCCCAAACCGTCCCCAGCAGCCCCATCAGCGGCGTGGCCGCAGCCGAAAGGCTGAGCCAGCGAATTGGAGCCGCCTGGTCATCAGCCTCGCGCTGCACCGTTTCCGTCGCCGCCCGCTCGATTTCGGCCAGGGTTTGGCCAGTCCGCATCAGCATCGCTTGGACAGTGGTCGCGGCCGCCGAGGGGTAATCGCGACAGATCGCGAGCGCCGTCGTCGGATTGAAGCGATCGATCGGATCACAAAGTTCTCGCAGTTCGCGAACCAGCCCTTTGGGAATCAACCGGTTGCGGCGAAGTTTCAGCATTCGCTCGACAACCAATGTCACCACCAACATCGACATCAGGCCGATCGGGATCATAAAGCCGCCACCGCGGGTAATCAGCGACAGCAGATCGATTCCTGATGGCTTCACGATATCGGCCGGTTCCGGCGCGGATTGACCATCGGGTTCCAGCAGTTCACGAACGGTGTCGGCATCCACCGGCACGCGTTCCGGTTCGCCAGGATTGAACGGCTCAGGCGGCGGAGCGACCTGCCCCGGTTGCAACTCGGCTGGCCCAGGAGGCTGAGCGGTGGCCGATCGAAAACTTCCGCTGGCCGCCGCGAAGACGAACAGTGCCACTGCCAAGCGGAACAACACCGCTCGTCGCCCGTTCACAGGCGGTCGCTCGCAGCAAGCAGCGTAGGAAAGGCGTTTCATCTAGCGTCCTGTCCGCAACGGATTTTGATTCGCCGGCTTGGAAGCCCCTGCCGGCTGGCGTTTAAGTGCCTCCAGTCGCTCCTGTCCCATTGCCGCCAGTTCATGCTTGGGGTGCTTGTCGACGACGTACTGGAAGAACTGCATCGCGATTTCGGTCGACTTTTGCCGGCGATCCGGCGTGCTCGCCTGCTCGATCATCAATTCCGCACAACGCCCGGCTTCATAGCCGCTCTTGGCTTGCCAGTTCCGCACCGCTTCGGGTGCCCGCTCGGCTCCATAGCCATACATCACCCGCTGGAACTCGGGAATCGCTTTAGCCAGATCGCGGCGACCAAAATAGATCTCGCCCATCATGAACCGCGATCTCGCTCCGAGTTCATTGCGCTGTTCCGCCGCGACTTGTTCATACAGCTTCAGCGCCTCATCGTCCTGCCCTGATTGCTGCAAAGCAAATGCAGTCTCATAACGCGCCTGTGGCAAGTACTGAGATTCCGGAAAGCGCTGCTCCAGTTCCTCAAACCAACCTTTCGCAGCCTCATACTCCTTAAGTTGGACAAGGCTCTGCCCGCCGTGCAAAAACACCAACTCACGGATCTGCCGATCCGCTACGCTGGTAAACTGCTGCTGGGTTTCGTTCTGCTTGACAATTCGCTCTCGTGCGACTCGGTAAGCCTCCGCAGCCGGTTCATACTGGGACTGCCTAAAGTAGCTTTCGCCGATCATCAACAGCGCGTCGGGCAAAAACTGCCCCTCCGAAAACTCTTTTGCCTGCGCCGCAAACACTTCGACCGCACGCTCATAATCAGCGGCTTGATAATAAGACCAGCCCTGGCGATAGAGCGATTTTTCTCGCAGTTCCGCTGCGGTCGCTGCCGCCGCAGCAGCGGCATAATGCTCCGCGGCCGTTTCCCAAGCTTCCTGACCATAATGCCGCTGGCCGATGAAATAGTAAGCTTCGGCGGTAAGCGGATCTTGCGGATACTGATCGATCAACTGCTGGAATCGCTGCTGCGCTGCGTCTTCCTGACCGCTTTCTTTCAGCGACCAGGCCCACTCGTACAGCACCTTTTCCATCAGCGGGTAGTTCGGAACGGCGGCAACGAGTTGTTCCAGCCGCTTGGCCGCTTCTGCGGGACGATCTTGGTCCTGATCAATCAGCGCCAACTCATACAGCGCATGTCCGAGACTTGCGCCCTGAGGCTCACCCGCGAGGTAAGCCAGTAAAACCTCCGCCGCCGCGTCTAGCTGATCGAGCGCCCGCAGACACATCCCACGAGCGAGCTTCGCGTCGTTGGCAATTGGGTGCTCCGCGTGCTCGTCAATCAAACGGTCCAGTGCCGCCAGCGCTTCGGCTGGTTGGTCCGCTCGCATCAAGTTCCAGCCGCGGCCGTACAAGGCGAAGGGGGTCAGCAACGGATCGCGTCCCGACTGCAGCAACCGTTCGAACTGGGCGGCGGCCTGTTGATGTTTACCCTCGCGCGCCGACAACTGCGCCAAGCGATACAGAGCCTGATCGCCGCGCGGACTGTTGGCCGAGCGTTTGACGATCCCGTCCCAGACTTCGGCGGCTTTTCCGGTGTCACCCGTGAGCAAGTACGCTTGCCCCAGCTGCAAGTTGGCTTCGTCGGCGCGCGGCCAATTCGGTGCCGCCGCCAAAGCCTGCTGCAGCGGCTGAATCGCCGCCTCGCCGCGTCCCTGCCCCAGATGAATCGTGCCGATCAAGAAGCTCGCTTCGGCCTGCTGATTGGGGTCAGCCATACCGCTGCGATTCTTTTCGAGCAGTTTAATCGCTGCCTCGTGCTGACCGGCAACCGAGAGAGCAGTAGCGGCCCGGAGCACCCACAGCGGACGCTGCATCTTGTCGGCCGACGAGGGCTCGTCAAGCAGTCGCAGGTACACTTCAGCAGCTTCGCCAGCCGCCCCCGACATCAACTGCGACTCAGCGCTGATGTACTGCACGTCAGCCAGCAGTGGATCGGATTTAAATTGCGACTGAAACTCGCCAGCCCACTTCACTGCCTGGTCATACTGGCCCAGCTGCATCGCAGCGAAGGCAGCGTTGTACAGCGCCCGCGGCGCTTCGGGAGCTTGCGGATTGGAGGTGTACAGCGAGCGAAACAATTCCATCGCTGCGGCGGTTTTGCCGGGGAGCAGCATGGTTGCTTCGGCCAAGTCCATCCGCAGCGTCGCGGCGTAGGGCCCGACCGGTCCGGCGTCAATTTGCCGCTGGGCGATTGCAGCGGCCGCAGCCGGATCGCCATTGCGCAGTGAGATCATCGCCAACCAGTGGGCGGCTTCGGTCGCCGCGGCTGGATCGTTTTGCCCCAGCACACGTTCAAACCGCTTCGCGGCAGCCGCCAGATCTCCGGCCCGATAAGCCGCTTGTGCCGAAGCGAGCACGGCCGCGGCAGCGTAGGGCGAATCCGGAAAATCCTGAACCAGCCGCTCATAGACCGTTGCCGCCTCGCCGGCCCGGTTGGCTTGCACCAGTGCAAACGCCTGCCGCAGCAGCGCGTAGGGGCGATCCGGGCCATCGACCTTGGCCACCTCGGTAAATTGCGCAATCGCTTCGTCAAACCGGTTGTACGTGATGCTCGCATCGCCCATGCGAATGCGGGCGTCGATGATTAGCCGATCGTCTTGGCAGCCTTCGAGCAGTTGCCGGTAAGACGCCATCGCATCGTCATACCGCTGCAGATCCTCCAGCGCGATCCCGCGAGCGTAAAACGTGTCGCACCTCAGCGGCGACTCTTTGCTCGCTTCTAATCCGAGCAGCTTGTCGTAATAGGCCACCGCTTCGCGCGGCTGCCCCAGCGCGTAGGCCGATTCGCCAGCGTAGAACAACGCCCGGTCCAGGTATTTGCTGTTCGGCTTTTCTTTAATCAGCGTTTTGAACGCCGCCAGTGCCTCTTTGAGCCGTGGTTCATCGGGCTGCTCTTGCTGACCGGCGGCGGCGAACTGGCACCAGCCAAGGTTGACCAAGCTCTCTTCGCGGAGCTCGGATTGCGGATCTTTGACCGCCTGCGCAAACGCCTGAGCCGCCAAGATGTAATCCGGCTGGGCCTGCTGCATGTAGCACACGCCTAAGTAATGCCAGGCTTTGGCAACCAGCGGCTCATTGGGGTAGGTTTCGAGATACTTCTTCCAGGCCTCGATCGCCAGTTCGATCGCACCGTTGGTTTGGAAGTTGGCGGCATCAGCGTAGGCAGCCATCGCTTGTTCATTTTCGGTTGCCTCTTGGCCAGCACTGGGGGTGACCGCAATCAACGAGCCCGCCAGCAACATCCAAACTGCACAGGTCAACCGCAGGCAGCCAACTCCCGAGCGAAGCAGCACCCGGACACCAGTTTGTTCCATGAACCGAGCCTTTCCAGACGACAGTGAAGCGCGCTGAGTTACGTCACTGATGACAAATGAGGTGTGTCCAGCCACTTCCAACCCAGTGAAGCCATCGTCAAACGGGGAGCGGATGGGCAGAATGCCCGCTTCAGTGTACCGCTGCCCCTACAGACCGCAAAGGTTCAAAACCCGCGCCGCACTTAATCGCCGGGCTGTTTCGAGCGGTAGCGTCGCTGGTAGCCCGGCGGCAACCTGGGCGATCGCGCTCCGGTCGGAGACGCTCTGCGCGGGCTCGGGCCACTCGCACCACTCGCGACTGGGAGGCAGTCCCCGCTAGTGACCACCTGGCGATCGCTGAGTATCGTTTACCTGCCGATTCTGGCAGCTTGCACCTGCCCTTTCGTTCTTCACCTCACGCGGTCCGACCAACATGCTCGACCTCTACGACAAAATCCGTGACGCCCAAGAAGTCATCAAACGCCATTGGGACCGAACTCCGACAGTGGCCGTGGTGTTGGGTACGGGCCTCGGCGGGCTGGTCGACGACATCGAGGTGGAAGCAGCGATTCCCTACGGCGAAATCCCGCACTTCCCCCAATCAACCGCCACCAGCCATCGTGGTCGGCTGGTGTGTGGGACGATGGGCGGCGTGCCGCTGGTCGCCATGGAAGGCCGGTTCCACATGTACGAGGGCTACCCGCTCAAGCAGATCACGCTGCCGATCCGCGTGTTTCGCTCACTCGGGGCCGAGCTGCTGGTTCTCTCCAATGCCTGCGGCGGGCTGAATCCGTATTTCCGGTCCGGCGACATCATGGTGATCGAAGACCAGATCAACTTGATGGGCGACAACCCGCTGATCGGGATCAACGACGATCGGCTCGGCCCCCGTTTTCCCGACATGAGCGAGCCCTACAACCAGCAGTGGATCGACCGTGTGATCGCGATCGCCCGGCAGCACCAGATCGAAGCTCACAAAGGAGTGTTCGTCGCGGTCGCCGGCCCGAACCTGGAAACCCGCGCCGAGTACCGGTTCCTGCGAATGATCGGCGCCGACGTGGTTGGGATGAGCACGGTGCCTGAGACGATCGTCGCGGTGCACTGCGGTTTGAAGGTGATTGGACTATCGGTGGTGACCGACATGTGCCTGCCCGACGCCTTGAAGCCGGCAAACGTCGAAGAGATCATCCGCGTTGCCAACGAAGCCGAGCCGCGACTGCGGCAGCTCGTCCGCGGCATCGTCGCCGAGTCGGCGACGGTGCGCATCGCCTGATCCCCCTTCATTTGCCGATAGATCGCTCGCAATTCGCTGCAGCACCGTCTGCCGCCGCAGGCCAGATGGTGTGGTTACGAAGAACACCAAGCCGATTAGAGCGGCCTGGCTGAAGGACGGTTCCCGTCGCCTCTAGACTCTTGCTTTCAACCTATCGATCACACGGCCGACGAAGCGCCGGTGTACCTGGAGGCCAATCCGCCGAAAAGTTGTGCCAGAAGATTGAGATGAGTATCTAGCAGGCGGACCGCAACAAACTCGCGAATCATGATACTATGTTTGCGCCGTTGTAGAGATTGCATCGGCTTCTCAGGTCGGCGAAGTGCTGCCGCAGCTAGGAACGGCCCTTCTTGCCACGCATTACCGAATAAACCACTAACCCAATTGCAATTAGGGCTCCCGCACCGCCAATACTTTTTGATAGTTTGTGAAGATCAACACCTTCATCAAATTGCTGGACGGGTTGCTGCGACTGAGGCCGGTTAAACTGTGCAGCACGCTCTGCACGTTCGGCGCGCCCAACTTCTCGCTCACGCCGAGAACGTTCGAGACGTTCAGCGACAGCATCCTTTGGTGTCTGCGTATTTGTTTGATCGGCGATCGACAGTGAGCTGATAAACCGAGTGACCGCTTCATTGTCGGCGGCACCTTCCCCGGTCGCAGCCAACACTTTGTAAATACCACCATCGCTCCGGACCATCGCCTGAGTAATTGCAACAGACGCCCCCTCGGCTTTCATGCTCCAGACTTCATAGCCGGACACTTCCCGCGTCGGCAAGCGAGTAACGGTGCCACCAATCTCTTCGGCAAGGCCTTGTTCAACTGAAGATTGCACGAGTTCTACAGTCGCTGGAACTTGCGTTTTCATGACGCCAAACCTCATTGACTGGTCATTCGACACCCATAGCCCAATGAATGGCGGGGGTGGTGTCGGCACGGTTTGGAACGCATTCGCATCTGGCGGCGTTACGGACAGGAAGCCGTCAGGCGACGTCCATGACTGAGCAGTCACAAACGACGGGAGAGAAATCGCTAAAACCAACACCGTCAAGGCACGCAAAAACATAGGAAATACTTGATTCGAGTTATCGAACAGCCGCTATTACTGGGAGCGAATCACGAGCGAGCATCAGCAACCGGCTACCCGAGCTTTCCCGTCGATTAAGGTAGTAAACGCTATCAGCAATACACCAGGGCGCCCTTGGTGCCCCGAAAATGACAAGCGTCGAGCGACACCACCGGCGGTAAAAGCCAACAACCTCTCGACTTTCACACGCTATTTCAATTCGCTTCGATCGCAGTAGCTGGACGCTATAAGAACGTACTTAGATCGCCTAGGTCATTGCTACTGGTCCATGAGATCATGGGCATTCTCGGGACATGTTGCCATCTATTGACCTACATGCATGTCCTCATGCGGCAATGCCGCCCAACCATCAGCAACCAATCCATTCTAATATGCTAACCAAGCCACCCTCTATGGTAGGGAGCCACGGCGGCTCGGTCAAGCGAGTCTCTCGTCTGAGGTTCGGATAGAAGCGTGGCGTTCAACCATCACAGGTCGCCGCCCGTCCGGTACGTTTTACCAGCCTGGGCACCGATGGCACCCACCCATGCTTTTCTTGACGCCAGTCAAACCGGAGGGGACGATCATCCGAGGATACGGGCAATGAACTGGTCCCGGCATCTATCCCACCGAATCGAACCTGCCGCCGGAACCTGACATCGTGTTGACCTTCAAGTTGTCTCGAGCGTTCTTTGTACTCTGCTTGTTCACTGCGCTTCCAACGAACGTCCATGCCGAGGATGGCTTCGAGCGCATCTTCGATGGCGAAACCCTGAGCGGCTGGAAGGCCCTCGACATGTCCTATTGGTCGGTCCGCGATGGAGCGATCTACGGCGTCCAGAGCACGGAACTGATCGACCAGGAGGAGGGTCACTTCGACCTCCGCGGCATCCTCGGCCTGCATCTCTGCGCGGGCGAGCCGATGTTCGTCCAGTTCAAGGATATCGATCTCAAGCTATTTTGAGCGACCGGCGTCTTGTCCCGGCGCGCCGCCTGAATGAGATTTGGCATCCTACCCATGAACAAGATGATGACGACGGAGGCAACGCTCGCCGCTGCGGTGGAAGCCGTGCGGCGGCGAAGTGATTTGCGGCCGAGAGCGGCGATCATCCTCGGCAGCGGGCTCGGGGAGCTCGCCGATGAAGTCACAGCCGCTGTGCGAATCGACTACGCTGACCTGCCTGGCTTTGGCTGTTCCACTGCTGCGGGCCATCGCGGGCAGTTGCTGCTCGGCAAACTGGACGGGGTCGAAGTGGTGCTGATGGCGGGGCGGTTCCATCGTTACGAAGGCCACAGCGATGCCGCAGTCACCTTTCCGGTCCGGCTGATGGCCGCACTGGGTGCTCGGCGGCTGATCGTCAGCAACGCTGCTGGCGGGCTCAACCCGTTGCTGAATGTCGGCGATATCGTGGTGCTCACGGATCATCTCGATCTGGGGCGGCGGTTGGAACAACCGCTGGCGGCACCGCCAGCAGCAGTGGAATCCGATTTCGGTGCTCGCGAACGGACGGCCGCGGCAGGCGCCCTCTATGACCGGGCGCTGATCCAAGTGGCTTTGGCGGCGGCACGGGCCGGCGATTTCCATGCATCCCCGGGGATCTATTTGGCGGCCCTGGGACCGACGTACGAAACCCGCGCCGAGTACCGGATGATGCGCGGCTTCGGTGCCGATGTCGTAGGGATGAGCACAGCACCGGAAGTCGCTGTCGCCAAGCGGTTAGGAATGGAGGTACTGGGATTGTCGGTCGTCAGCAATGTGGCCCAACCCGATCTGCCACAACCGACCAGCCATGAAGAGGTGCTCGCCGTGGGTCACAGAGCTGCTGCTAACCTCAGAAAAATCATCGCTGCGGCACTGGCACACCCCCTCACTTGATCCCTGTCGGATACGCTAGAGGTGACCGCTGGTGTTCACCGACGCGTCTGCTCGGCACCAGCAGCGTCTTCAGCACGCACAGGAATCGGGGAGAGTCTGATGAGCTGGTCCCTTCTTCGCTCGCTGCCAATCAGCAGCCTGTTGATCGGCTGTGTCCTGTCTACCGCCGCCGTTGCCGATAACGGGGAGGCTCCTCAGCCGGCCATTCCTCTTACGCTCGCCCCAGCCCAACCGCCTGTTGAGGCCACGTCCAAAGCGGAGGCAGCCGAAGAGCCGCTGACACGTGAAGCTTTGACGGCGCTGATCGGCGAGAAACGTTACGCCGAAGCGCTGCAACGTCTCGACGCGGCGGCCGCTGCCAAGCCGGACGACACCACGCTCGGCCTGATGTACCTGCTGCTCAGTGGAGCCGTCGGCAATGACACGTCGGACGAGGGACTGGCGATGTTGCGACAGATCGTCGATTCGTCTCTGGAGGGCGAAGCGCCGCTTGGCCAGGCCAAGACGCTCGGAGCCGCCACCGCTTTGGACCGACTGGTGACGCGCGATCAAAAACTGAGTGCCGATGCGAAGCTCGAAATGCTCGAGCGGCTCGACCAGAAGTTGCCGGACGATCAGCCACGACTTGCCGGCGCCAAGCGGTCACTGCTGCTGCGGCGGATCACCACGCTGTTCAGCGTCGATCGCCGAGACGAGGCTCAAGCAGCATTGGAAGAACTGGTTCGCGCCCCGCGTGAGCAAGCCGATCCTGCCAACAGTGAATCGGTGCTAGCGTTTGTCGAAGCGGTCAACACCTATCAATTGATCGGCGGCCGCTATTTTCCGGAGCGGCTCGACGAGCTGACGGCCGACGCCGAGAAATTGACCGCCGACGCGATGTCCCGAGAAGATCTCGATCTGGCCGCCGTGATGGCCTATTACAGCCTGCGGCAAACCCGCGCCTCCGCCCTGGCCCGCTCGAATCCGGAAGCCGCCGCCAAGCTGATCGATGAGCTCGAAGCCGCTTTGGAATCGGCTCGCGAGCGGCTCGATGAAAACTCGCACACGGCGCTGGCGACCTACACTCGCTCGCTCCAGTCGCTGCGAGCGAGAATCGACGCAGCGCTCAAGATCGCGGCCATGATCGGCATGCAGGCACCGGAAATCGACGCGGAGGCATTCGTCGCCTGCGATCCGGTCACCATGCAGGACCTGCGTGGCAAAGTCGTGCTGATCGACTTCTGGGCCGTGTGGTGCGGTCCCTGCATTCAGACCTTCCCGCACCTGATTCAGTGGCACGAAAAGTACTCAGATCGCGGGCTGGTGATCCTCGGTGCGACACGACATTACGGCTATCGCTGGGACGACGAATCGAACCGCTCGGTGCGCGCCCCCGATGTCACGCCCGAAGAAGAGCTGGCGATGTTGGAGAAGTTTCGGGAAGCCCACCAGCTGCGGCACGGCTTCTTTGTCACCCCCAGCAACAGCAGCTACCAAGCGGATTTCTCCGTCACCGGCATCCCGCATGCTGTCTTGATCGATCAGGAAGGCAAGATTCAGATGGTGCGTATCGGTTCGGGAGAAGCCAATGCCCAGGACTTGGAGGAAAAGATCGAGCAACTGCTCGGCGCGGCATCCTGATCGCCCTCCCCTGCTCCGGTCCGGGCTCGGTCAACAATCGTCTGCCCTCGGGCGACCTTCCCGGACTACGGATGACATCACTAGGCGAGGATTTTCTTTGAACGGTCGGATCAAATCAAATCTCGAAGCAGCCCAATCGTTTCACGGCGAGATGGCTGCGAGTTGGGAAGCACTTGGCTCCGGCGGCCCGACGTTAGCAGCACTGGCAGCGGTCTGCGCCCGCGCAATCGTGCATCCGCCAGCCGAACCAACGGAGCCTGAACTCTCGAAAGAATCGCTGGCGATCCTGTTCGCGGCCCGCAATCGCGGCGTGATCGAGGTTCGCGGTGTGCGGACGGCGTTTGAGGCGCCGGGGCGTCTGCTGGCGATCTATGTCGAAGAAGACGAAAACCGCACCATCGCCTTTCGCAGCCAAACCGAACCGGAAATCACCGTGCGATTTTTTGACGGGTTCTGCCAGCTGTGCCGCGCCGGCATGGTACTCCATCACCTGCATCGCGACTTCACCCTGTCGCGGCTCGGCTTTGAGCGTGCTCGCACGATCGCTCGAGAAGAAGTCGCCCGCGAACTGGAACAGGCGACTGAGTTCGGTTTGCACGACAGCTAGGAGACGGTAACGGCCCCCGGCCCAGTGTGGCCGGGGCCAGCATTTCAACAACGTTCAGCCAGGGGCGCGAGCCGCGCGGCCGCACCTCGCACCAGCCGGTTAGAACCGTGCCCTAGCTAGGAACCTGCATTTCGCAGATCTTGATCGCATCGACCGCGACCGCGGCATCCAGCGCCGGATGCACCTGGCCCGACACGATGCTCTGAGCCGCAGCATCGAGTTCTTTCACAAATACGGCGATCGAATCGCCAGGATCGGCCGAGTCGTCGCTGGGACGTTCGACACGACCGTCGGCGTGCGCGATCGTCAGCGGGATATTGGCGGCGCTGCCATCCCCAAAGAAAGCGCTCTCGAACTGCACGTTCGCTCGCTCGAACTGCACGTCGTAGCCGTGGGTGAAGCCGCGTGAGCCTTGGTCGATCACGCCAGAGGTGGCTCCTGCGACCAGTTCGGCATCGGCGAACTGAAACACGGTTTCCACGTACTTGGGGACTCCGTCCTTCATTCGGCAGACCGAGTGCGCGGCCGTCGGTAGCCCCAGCAGCATGCGAATCAGGTGCGCGTCGTGAACGTGCAGGTCGATCAGGGGACCGCCCACCGTGGTCGGATCATAAAAATCGGGAATCCAGTCCGGCGGCCCGATCACGCGCTTGAAATGCCCGCCGAGCAGTTTTCCGAATCGTCCGTCGGCGACGGCATCAGCCAGCAGGCGGTACTCCGTAAAGAACGGCAAGATGTGAGCCACCATCAACCGGCCCGCGGCATCACTGGCCAGCGCGGCGGCTTCGGTCGCCGTCAGCGCCAGCGGCTTTTCGCACAGAACGTGCTTGCCGGCTGCGAGGGCCCGCGAGACCGCGTCGGCATGCAGATGCGGCGGCAAGCAGATGTCGACCAGATCAATCGCCGGATCGTCCAGCACCTCCTGCAGCGACTCGTAGGCCGAAAGCCCCGAGACATCGATCACTTCGCCCGGAGGTCCAAAATTGCCTTGAATCCCCCGCCAATCGCCCGCGCGTTTCTTCGGATCCCGGCTGCAGAACGCCACCAGTTTCGCGGTCTGACAACGCTGGTATGCCAGATAGTGAATCCAGCCCATGAAGCCGACACCGACGATTGCCACCTTAACCATGCAAGCCTTCCAATATTTCAAAAAGGGACAGTACAACAAGCAACCGCGGCGGACCTGGGCAAAGGCTTCCTGCCGCACGGAAGCGTATTGGCGTTACAAGTACAACACACGAAATGGCGGTGGGCAAACGGGGCCGCCTCGCTTAATTGCCGCGGGCCTGCGGCTGATGGGTCTCAAAGGTGGAACGGTTGGTCTGTTCGGCTTCGCGTTTGGCGGCCACGGCCCGCTCGTAGAGCACGGCTTGAGCCTGGAACGCCGGTTTCTTCTCGGTCGGTTGCAAGCGACGGTACTGTCCGTTGGGCTGCAGCATCCACGAGTTGACGTTGTCTTTGAAGTAACACCGCAACATGGCATGCAAACGTTTGCGATGCTGCGGCGAGAGTACCGGAATGAGTAATTCCACCCGGCGATCCAGGTTCCGTGGCATCCAGTCCGCACTGCTGATGAACAACTGCGGATCACCACCGTGCTCAAAGTACAACACGCGGGAGTGTTCGAGGAACCGGTCGACGATCGAGACAACTTCGATGTTTTTGCTGAGCCCTTTGATGCCGGGTTTGAGGCAGCAGACCCCGCGGACGTTGAGCCGAATGCGGACTCCGGCGCGGCTCGCCTCGTACAGGGCATCGATCACTTCGGTGTCCACGAGCGCGTTGACCTTGGCGATGATCTCCGCTTTTTGACCTTCGCGGCGCCGCTGGGTCTCGGCTTCGATCAGCCCCAACAACCGCGACCGCAGCGTCGTCGGAGCCACGGCGAGGTGATGCATCTGCCCGGGCTGGCTGGCACCGGTGATCGCGTTGAAAAACTTGGTGGCGTCATCACCGAGCGTCTCTTCGCAGGTCAGCAGCGAGACGTCGCTGTAGATGCCGGCGGTAACTTCGTTGTAATTACCGGTCCCGAAGTGCATGTAGCGGACGATCCCCTGCGGCTCGCGGCGGACGATGATGCAGATCTTCGCATGCGTCTTGAGTCCGCGCACGCCGTAGATCACCTGCACCCCAGCTCGCTCCATTTCCCGCGCCCACTCGATGTTGCGAGCCTCGTCGAACCGCGCCTTGAGTTCCACGATCGCCGTCACGTACTTGCCGCGCTCAGCGGCCCGTTGCAGTGCCGCAACGATCGGGCTGTCGCGACTGGTGCGGTACAAAACCTGTTTGATCGCCAGCACGTCGGGATCGACCGAAGCTTCCTCGATGAACCGCACGATCGGATCGAATCGCTCGTAGGGATGCACCAACACAATGTCTCCAGCAGCGATGTTGGCGAACATCGACTCGGCCGGATCGATCGCCGGGCTGCCCTGTGGCGGCCAGGGTTCGCTGCGGAGCGAGCGAAACCCTTCTAGCGCCACCAAATTGAACAGGTACGTCAGGTCCAGCGGCCCGTCGACCCGAAACAGATCGTTGCTGGAAATCTCCAGCGCCTCGGTGAGAAACTCGATCGTCTCGTCGCTTGCGGCGGCGCTGACCTCGAGCCGCACACACCGCGATTGCCGCCGGCTTTCCAGCACCTCTTCCATTCCGATCATCAGATCCGGAGCCGCTTCCTCACGCAGCTGCACATCGGCGTTGCGAGTGATGCGAAAGGCGACGCACTCCAGCACTTCACGGCCCGGGAAGAACTCATCGATGTGCTGAATAACGAGGTCTTCCAACAGGACAAAGCCGTAGCCTTTGTCGGTTGGCAGGCTCACTAGCCGGTTGAGAACTCGGCCGAGCGGAATCACCGAAAACTGCCACTGCGGCTGCTCAGAGGCCTCGTCGGCCGCTGGCTGATCCGCTTCCAACGGCAGCATCCGCACGCACAAATGCAACTGCAGTCCCTGCAGCATCGGGAACGGGTGATCGTGGTAGAGCGTCTGCGGCGACAGCACGGCCAACACTTCGTTGCGGAACCACTGATCGGCCGCATCGCCGGCTCGCTGGCTGATGTTCCCCAGCCGCAGCCGGCGGATCCCGGCATCGGCCAACAGCGGTTCGAGCAGTTCGTTCAGAATCCGGTACTGCTCGCTCTGCAACTGGTGGCAGCGATCGGCCACCGCTTGCAGTTGCTCACCGACGGTCATGCCGGCGGGGTCGCGAACCATCGGGTTGCGTTGATACTGCATCTTCAGTCCGCCGATGCGGACCATCACGAACTCGTCCAGATTCGCGCCGGTGATCGCCAGGAACTTCGCCCGTTCCAGCAGCGGCAAGTCAGCTGCCTCGGCATGCTCCAATACCCGGTGGTTGAACTCCAACCAACTCAGCTCGCGGTTGAGAAAGCGATTCGGCGGTAGGTCACTCAGCGACACGGTTACAAGCTCTTAGAGGCGCAGAAGATCACGGCGGCCAGCTGGCGACGGCCGCCGGCAACGGAACTCGTCGTAAAGAATACGCCACCAGCCGCTCGGCGCGTATCGCTAGCAGCCGCCGCGACGCAAGGTTTATCGACTAGGCAAGCTGGCGAAAATCACGATTGCCCGATCGTTGAGCAGCCGTTGCCTGACGCTTGAACAACCGGCGAGCACATCAACGTCGCCGCTCAGGCCCCTCCCTTAGCAACTCTTAGAACAGAAAAAAATTACGTCCCTAGTGCCTTATACAAATCCCTTAAACAGCACAATCCGGTAGCAATGGCGGCAAGCAGCCCGCTTGAAAATCGCTCTTCAGCACACTGCTAGGGTTCTGGCATTCGCTTCGCTTAACAAGCGATCCACAAGACGCGTCGGTTGACGGAGTCTGGATCGCCGTCGACTTTCTCAAGCGTCTTGAGAGGTCACTACTCATGAACACGGCATTTTGGCTGACACTTGCATTCACTGCTTATGTCTCAGCACCCGATCGCTCAGTCTTAAAAGACTCAGTCGATCTAGTAGAAGTGAATCATTATCATGACGCGCGCGGACAACATGTGTTTGACCAACTGATCTTCTATGATTGGAGCAGTCAACAGCGTCGATTCCAAGTCCGCGCCTGGCGATTGATCAAGTCGGATAGTCAACTCCCACGCCGTGATTATCGCAACGGAACTTGGTTGATTCGCTGGCACGATGAAGGCGTGATGCGCGAAGTCACCGCCAAAAGCCGGCGCGAAACCTGGACGCAGTACGACCCTGAACTGATTGAGCGTGAGAACTTGCCTCAAGAACAACGGCTGGATTTATCGCCGGTCGGTGGCAGCCGCGATCACATCTGGGTCACTCAGTTGCAACCTCAATAATTGAAGCACGACTTTCCAAGATCACGAGAGGGCGTTGTAAATCGGCATTTGCAGCAGCTAACCTGTAGGCAGCCGGCAAAGGTTCCAAGTTTCGAAGGCCGGCCCATTTGCCTGCTCCTTTGAAGGTTCAACTTGCTGTGCTTCCCCTTTCTTTCTCAACCGCTCTCGACGACTACCGTGCGCTTTCGGTCACACCTTGCGGCCCGCACTCACGTGCAACCAGCCCCCGCACGTCGCGAACTCGGCTGGCGCTGCTGACCGGCCTGATGCTATTCGGCCTCGCTGGCTGCAGCCGCCAAGCCGAGGCTCCGGCGGAAACTGAACCCGCAGAACCTGCTGCGGCTGCGGTTCCGGAGACTACCGGCACGGCTGAGCCCGCGGCCATCGATACCACGCCGCCAACCTTTGAAGTCACTGCGGAAGAACTGCTCGCCGCGCGATTGCCGCTCGAAGAGACTCGCCAAGGCTGGGTGCGATTGTTCGATGGTCATACATTTTTTGGTTGGGAGATCGCCGCGCCGGCCAATTGGCGGATCGATGACAAAGCGATCGCGGTTGATTCCGGTCAAGTTGGCCTGCTCTGCACGTCGGTCCCCTGGCAAAACTTTGAGCTTCGGCTGGAGATTAAAGCGGACGCAAATACCAACAGCGGTATCTTCCTCCGCACGCCGCTGGAGCCGACCGATCCGGAGACCGATTGCTACGAGATCAACATCGCCCCGCCGGACAATCCCTTTCCAACCGGCGGGATCGTCAAACGTCAAGCTGCAGACGTCGCCCCAACGCTCGATCCTGAGGCTTGGCACCTGTATGAGATTTCGCTGGTCGATGACACATTGACCGTGCGGATCAACGGCGAGCAAGTTTGTCAGTACACCGATCCTAATCCGCTGCCAGCGGGCCGAATCGGCTTGCAGCACAACAGCGGTGCGGTCGCATTCCGCGATATCCGCATCCGCCCCATCGGACTCGCCCCGCTGCTCGACGCCGAGCTGTCCAAGTGGAAGCAGTACCCGGAGATGGAGGGTGAGTTCCGCATCGAGGATGAAGGCCTGCTACGCGTCACTGGCGGCCGCGGGCAACTGGAGTCGGTCGATTCCTTCGGCGACTTTGTGCTCCTGAGCGAATGCAAAACCGCGTCACAAAAGCTCAATTCCGGTGTGTTCTTCCGCTGCATTCCCGGCGAGGTGATGAATGGCTACGAGTGCCAAATCAGCAATGAAATCGTTGGCGGCAATCCGCTGACGCCCGCGGATACCGGCACCGGCGGTATCTTCCGCCGACAAAGCGCCCGCATCGTGGCCGCGGAGGATGGAGAGTGGTTCACGATGCTGCTCGTCGCCCATGGACCGACGGTCGCAGCCTGGGTCAATGGGCTGCAGGTGACCGACTGGACCGACACCCGGGCGCCGCACGCCAACCCGCGGCAAGGGCTGCGCCTGGAGCCGGGCACGTTGATGATCCAGGCTCACGATCCGACGACCGATCTGGTGTTTCAGCGGCTCGACGTGATGTCGATCAG
>CALELC010000219.1 GCA_937904535.1 uncultured Planctomycetaceae bacterium | reverse complement strand
CCTGCCGCTGCCTGATGCGTTGGAGCTTGGCGACCTGGTTTCCCCGCTGACCAATCTTGCCGATCCGATCGCCGCGGGTGTGCTTGGCCCCGAGGGACTGCAGGAAACTTCAACCAACCAAACCAGTGCCGACAATCCCCGCGAGGGATCGGCCGTTGGCGGCGGGCCGCGACGGGTGGTGGTGCTGCTGTCTGACGGCCAGCACAACACGGGCCCACCGCCTCAGCCGCTAGCCCAGCGATTGGGCGACGCCGCCGTTCCGCTGTACGCCATCGGCATCGGCAGCGAAGTCGAACCGCAAGACGTGGCGGTGCTGGGAGTAGAAGCTCCCGGGAACGTCTCCGCGGGCGGTCGAGCGACCGGGGCGATCCTGATCAAGGACCTAGCCGGGGCAGGGGCAGCGCTGCGGCTGCGGATTCTGCTGGGTGACCAAACGGTTTGGCAGGTGAGCCTGACGAGCGAAAACCAACAGCTGCGACGGATTCCGTTCGACTTCTCGGTCGCTCCCTGGGTCGCTCAGGTCCGTGGACGCGACGCCGTCGGAATCGAGCGAACGCGGGTCACGTTACCGCTATGTGCCGTGATCGATCCGGTCCCAGACGAATACGACGCGGCCAATAACGAACATGCTTTTCGCTTGGCGGCCAATCTGCGGCAGCGACGGTTGTTGATCGTCGATTCTAGGGCCCGCTGGGAAACCCGCTATCTCCGTAACCTGTTCGACCGCGACCCAACTTGGCAAGTGCAGACCGTGTTGGCCTCACGGAGGTCCAGCAGCGGCGAGCTACACGTGAGCGAAGGCACGTTTCCGGCCGATTCGCAAACGATGGCCAGCTTCGACGCCGTGATTTGGGGCGATGTAGGAATCGAAACCTTTTCCCATGACGAACTGCGGCGGCTGCGCGAGTTTGCCTCGCAGGGCGGGGCGGTGGTGTTCATCGACGGCAACCGCGATGCGCTGGTGGGGCTGAGCGGCTCGCCGATCGGTCCGCTGTTGCCGGTGCGACTCGACGACCGGCCACTGGCCGTCGGAATCCGTTCGCTCCTGCCCACCAGCAGCGGCGAGCAACAAGCGGCGCTGCGACTTACCAGCGACGAGCTGAGCGATGGCAATCGTGACGAAGCGAACCGCAATCTTTGGAGCCAGTTGCCGCCGCCGACCACGCTGCGGCAGACTCGGGTACTACCGGGCGCCGAAGTCTGGTTGGAGGCGACAACGGGCGAAACGGAGCCGCCGCTGCCCGTATTGGTCACGCGGCTGTTTGGCGGCGGGCAGATCGTGTACCTGGCATCGGACCAGAGCTGGCGTTGGCGATACCGCGTTGCCGATCGCTACCACGCTCGGTTTTGGAATCAATTGCTCGAAGCGATCATGCAGCCGCCGTTTGAAGTCCGCGACCAGTATGTCGCGCTGAGCACCGGCGCGCCCCAGTACACAGCGGGCGAGACGGCGACGATTCGCGCTCGGCTGCGCGATGGCAACGGCCAGAACGTCGGTGATGCGATTGTCGAAGCGGTGCTACAGAGCGACGCGGGCGGCTCGCAAACGGTACTGCTGCACAGCGTCGATGCGGATCGCGGGGTCTACGAAGCTCGCACCGGTCCGCTGTCCGAAGGTCACTATGAGGTTTCCGTCCGAGCTGCGGGATATCATTCCTCTGAAGCGGTCAAAACCTCGCTCTTGGTGGTGCCGCCGCCCGATCGTGAGACAGCCCGCTTGGCGCTCAACGCGGAACTCCTGCGATCGATGGCTGAGGCATCGGGTGGCCTGTATGCCAGCGAGCACGAGGCAGACGCTATCTGGCGCGCCATTGAGCCGCTGAGCGACGGGCAGATCGAGACCCGGCGGTACGCGCTGGCGGAGTCGTATCCGTGGTTTTTCGCGGTCCTCGGGCTGTTGACCGTGGAGTGGTGGTTACGAAAGCAGGTAGGGTTGGTATGAGCATCGCGATCGACCCGATCATTCATGACCGGCTAAGCCGCTACCTCCGGCGCCAGCGGCGGTGGGTGTGGCTGCGTGCGCTGCTGGTTGCGCTGGCCGTCTGGATCATCGCGATTCTGGCCGTCACTTGGATTGACGGCACCTGGGTGATCGAGCGTGGGACGCGATCGCTGCTGACACTGACCGCGTATGGTTTGGCCGCCGGGGTGTTTGTTCGCCTGGCGGTTGTGCGGCAGAGCGAATCGGAACGACTCCGGCAGGCGGCGCTCGCGCTGGAGAATGCCCGGCCAGAGCTGCGCGATCGGCTCCTGTCGGCCGTCGAACTGGCTGAAGCGGCACAGCGGCAATCGCTTGCGGGTTCACGGGCATTTATCCAGGCAGCCCAGCGGGAAATGGTGCGGAAAATCGTCCGCGTCGATGTTCGTGAACTGCTGCCGCTGAGGCTGCTGCGAAAACCGCTGCTCGTCACCGTATTACTCTTGGCAGGAGCGGCATCGCTGGTGCTGTTTCCCGATCTGCATTACGGCAGCCGCTACGCTCGAGCGATCATTCCGGGAATCGATTTGGACCGAGTATCGCGGACGCGGATCGTGATCCTGCGGCCCGATCCGGCATCGCGGGCTGTCCCGGCTGGCGAGTTGACTGCGGTGGCGATCGAGACCCATGGCCGGCCAGCGACGACGGCGCAATTGCAGTGGGAATCCGAAGACGGACAGCGTGGGACGCTGACCATGAATCCGCTGGACGATCGATACGCTGTCGGGGGCATGCCTGCGAGCGGCGGACCGACTCAGCCAGAGCGAGATGCGGCACGGGTGCCGCTGGCCGTCAACCTACCGATCCAGCACTCACCGGTCCGGTACCGCGTGCTGGCAGGCGACGGCGTGACCGCTTGGCATCATCTGCAACCGCAGCCGCGCCCGTCCGTGCTCGAGTTTGAAAAGGAACTCATTCCGCC
The DNA here is from genome assembly GCA_937904535.1 of uncultured Planctomycetaceae bacterium. Lineage (GTDB taxonomy): Bacteria > Planctomycetota > Planctomycetia > Pirellulales > Pirellulaceae > UBA6163. Next base: position 2,725 of record CALELC010000219.1, on the reverse strand, counting down.
GCCCTATGCAAGACTACCGAGCGTTGCAGAGCGTTCCACTGACGGTGCGTTGCAGGGACTGCGCGGCAGCACGGTCCGGCTGAACGTGCGGTTTGACATGCCCGTGGTCGATGCCGTAGTGCGGCTGCTCGGTGAGGATCAGCGAATCCCAATGAGCGGCTTGGGTGAGACCTGGACCGCGGCAATCGTGCTTGAAAGCGATGACCGCTATCAGGTGCTCGCTCGCAGCGAAGCGACCGGTTTTGACAATGCGCTGAGTCCTCAATACTCGATCACCGCGCTTACCGATCAGCCGCCGCTGGTCAGTTGGCTGGACCATGACGGCAGCGGCTTTTCCAGTGGCAACGCGGCAGCCGGCGGCCAAGCCGAGACATCTCGGCGCGGTTCCCGCGCGATGCCGGTCGAACCGCGCCGTTTAGTTACGTCGCAGTCGACGCTGTCGCTCGGCGCCCAGGTCGTCGACGAAATGCCGATCGAGCGGTTGTTTCAAGAAACTGCCATTAACGGCGGCCCTTGGACGCTGACCCCACGTGATGAATCGATTTCCCGTGATCCCTCGCAGGTCAATCTGGCTCACACTTGGTCCTGGGACGTGACAACGCTGGCCAGCGAGCAAGCACCGCTGCGGCCCGGAGACCTGATCCGCACACGTGTCGTCGCCATCGATCGCAATGGTCAGCGCGGCAGCTCTGAGATTCGCCATTACTTGATCAGTGACCAGACTTGGGACGCGCGCCGGCGAGCCAACCTGCAAGCCTGGAGCGATCTGGCGAAACAGTTGGCGGACTGGCAAAGGGCGGTTCACGCAGAACGGGTGCGGCTGGAAATTTCGGAGCCGAATGAACCGACAGCTAGCGACGAAACCGCTGCGAACCATCCTGCCGACGACGGCGCCGCCGCGGTAACGCTCGCTGAGCAGACGAAGTCGCTGCTGGAACGCATCGCCACGATGACCCGTGCGGCGCTGCATGACACGGAGGCGGGTGAACTGGAGTTGCTTGGTCGCAGCCTATCGCGGATCAGCGTCAAGTTGGCCAGCGCTGCGGAGATCGCTGACCCGCAAATGCGGCAGGCGTTCACCCCGCTCGGTCCAGCCGCCCGGCAAGTCGCCGCCACCGCCCGCTATGCCACGGCGCATCGCCTGGCCGTGACGCTGGCCGACGACCTGGAACGCATGCTTCGCGCGATGCAGCCGCTGGTCAGCGAAGACTCGGCGATCCAGTGGGAATCGTTTGGACGTTACCACAAGGTGACGCAGCAGCAGTTCCGCGACCTGCTGGAACTGATTGCGATGATGCAATCGAGCATCCCGGATTCGACTCGCAATCACAACGAACAGCTCCGCCGTTGGATCGATGGTTGGCTCGAACGTTTATCGGCGAACAGCAGCCCCGATGTCGGAGAGCAGCGGGTGCGGTCGACCACCCGTGATCTGTACAATGACCTCCAGTCGCGTCGCCGGATCGCGATGCTCGACGGTCGCCTGCCATCGCTGCTCGTCGAAGCCCACAACCGCCTGCATGAGTTTGCTGGTTGGCATGCCCCTGAGTTGGCGACGGCACAACAATTGGCTAGCCAAATTGTCCGGGCGAGCGGCGAGGACGGCGATAGTGAGCAGGCCAAACGAGCAGCTGAGCTACAACAGCAATTGACTCAGCAGCTTGCTCGGATCGGTGCCCAATTGGACCGTGACGCCGAGATGAACCTCCGCCGCAGCGAGGCCGATCGTCGGTATGTCGCCGATGCGAGAATGCTGCGGCGTGTGCTAGAGATCGTCGCGGCTCCGGAATTCACGCCGCCCGCCAAGCAGTCGCTCGAGCAGGTGCTGGAAGAATTGACGCTCGCCTTTCATCAACTCGAAGCCGGGCACTGGTGGACGCAATCGCTCGCGGAACTGCGTGCCTTGGCCGATATCGAACGCTGGGATGTCGATTCGGCGAACTCACGACTCGATGCGCCGATGCGGTGGGAACGGGTGCAGCGAGGCCTGGATCACGCGCTCGTCGGACTTGAGAAGTCGCACATTGCCCCAGAACAGCGGCAAGCAGCTCACGACACACGGCATGATCCGCAGACCACGCATCTTTCCCAGTCAATCACAGCGCGGCGTTGGCAACCGGTCGCGGCGGCCTCGTTGGCCGACGATCTGGAGGCCAAACACGCGGCGTTGGTAGCCGCGGGGCGAACGCTCGAGCCAGCACTGGCCGACGCGCGGCGGCGAATCGCGGCGTACCTACCGAACCTAGCCGAAATGGCGCGCGGCGCCGCTGACCGGCTGCGCGAAGCCGAAAAAACCGCTAAACAGCAGCAGAAACAGAACCCACAAGCCGCCGCTGAGCAATTGCGCCAGCAGCAGCAACAAGCCCAGCAGCAAGCCGAAAAGCTGCGTGAGGCACTGGCCGATGAAGCGATCACTCAAGACCTGACCACCCATGAAGGCCTGCGCAAGGCTCGCGATGCGGAGATCGCCGCGCGGGCAATCGAGCAGCAAATGCAAGCTGCTGGTGAGGCAGCCACCGCGGCGGCTCAGCAGGCCCGACAAGCGGCCGACGCCACCGCAGCCGATGCGGCGCTGCAAACCGCCGCTCAGCCACTGGCCGAGGCCGCGGAGACGCTCGAACGAATCGCACAGCACTACGAGCGCGCTGGGGCCCCCGAAGCCAGCGAGCCGAACGCAGCTTCCGCGTCGCTCGCCGACCTCGCACAAAAGCTCGGTCTGAAAGAC
>CALELC010000218.1 GCA_937904535.1 uncultured Planctomycetaceae bacterium | reverse complement strand
AATGCGACTTGCGAGCAGTTCTAGCAGTTCGTCACTCGCATCTCGCAGGCAGAAGTCTTCGCAAAGCGCCGTGAGCAGCGGCTTTTCAATACCCTTCGGCGTCCGTACCCGTGTCCCCGGCTCCGCTCCTAGCGTCGCCACGATTCCAGCTGCCAGTTCACTGCAGTTTGCCGGGTAAACGCCAAGTGCGTCGCCAACCTCATACGATAAATTGGAACCCTCTAAATCGATCACCACATGTCGCACATCCTTGGCAGAACCTTCCTTACTCAACCGCGTGACCTCGACCAGCGGAGCGCTATAAGGATGATTGCGGTTGAAACTCGCTACCGCCGTGGCCTTGGCCGCATGACCGTTCACCGGAATCGCACGTTCCTTTGTTACGCCCGCTTCGCGGCCATCCTTCAGCAGCAGTTTGATGGTCTGCTTGGTTTCCCGTCCACCTGGACTGCAGAGTGCTAGATTCTTCTCGGTACCAGCCGCAATCGCTTCGGCATAACTCTTGCACTCGTAGCCACACGATCCACAGTTAAGCTGAGCCATGGCGGCCATCAATTTCCGCTCGATCGGCGCGTCCTTGGCCAGTTCCATCCGTTCTTCGATCGGAAGTGCTGGGTCGTGCCAAGGGTAATCGTCTGCCCCATCCGCAGGCCGCTCCATCACTGCAAGTCCGGTGCTTGAAGCGGCTGCAATTCCGGCCTGAACAGCAGCCCCGGCATCCTCCGATGGCAGCCCCATCAGTCCAGCGAAAAAGCCATTGAGCCAGGCACGCTGTTGCTCGTCAAACGGAGCTGTCTCGGGAATAAAACAGGTCATTCGTCAAACTCCTAATCACAAAACCGAGTAACTGCAGGCGAACGACTTCAGTTGTTCGTCGCTCGTGCGGGAGGCAAAACTACTGAAATCTTCACCGGGCTGGCGGTTTTCTAGATAGCCACCAATGATGCCGGCCAAAAGTGGCAAACAATCATCGAAGGTGACTGACCCGAACAGCAGACGGGCGATGGCCTGCCGTTGCCCCCATCCACCGCCGACATGCACGTGATAGCCCTCGACCAAATCGTCGCCCTGCTCCACCTTACATGCGAGTAAGCCAATATCGCCGATGTAATGTTGAGCACAACTATGGTGGCAACCGGTTAAATGGATATTGATCGCACGATCAAGCGTAAAGCGCGACTGCAAATACTCTGCGATGAGCATTGCATGACGTTTGGTATCGGCCGCTGCATATTTGCATCCAGCATTTCCTGTACATGCAACTAACCCAGCCCGAAAACTGCTCGCTTCAAATTCAATTTCCTCAGCTTGCAGCTCTCGTTTCACTGCCTGCAGATTCTCTTGAGCGATATTGGGAATGATCAGGTTCTGCCACACCGTTAAGCGGAGCTCGCCACTGCCATACCGCTCGGCGATTGATGCGATGGTTCTCGCTTGATCTGACGTCATTCGGCCCGCTGGAAAGACGACGCCGATGTAGTAATTTCCGGGCTGTTTCTGCTCGTGCACACCGACGTGTGCCAAACGGTCTTCGTTTTGAGGAAGTACCAAGCAATTGCGATGGACCCTGCGGAGCGATCGTCCCAGTGATTGCTCAACCGCACCGATAAACTTATCGAAGCCCCAAGCATCGAGCACATACTTGAGGCGAGCCTTATTCCGATCCGTGCGATCGCCGCTGCGGATAAACACTCTCACGATCGCGGCCGCGACTTCAACGCATTCCGTCGGCTTCAACAGGATACCGGTATCACGCGCAAAATCCCGATGCCCAGTGATTCCGCCGAGTGTCAGTTGAAAGTAAACGCCCTCCGGCAAATCCTCGCTCGCGTTCGACTTGCTTACCCTGACAGCGTGGAACCCAATATCATTGGTATCGTCGAGCGATCCGATGGTGCCACCACCATCGAATGCGATGTTGAACTTCCGTGGCAGACCATACAGATCGCGATTGGCCAAAATGTAATGATGCATCCGCTTGGCAAGCGGAATCGTCTCAGTCAACTCCTTGATGTCGATACCGCTTAGTGGGCTGGCGGTGCAGTTCCGAATGTTGTCGGCTCCGCTGCCTTGACAGGTGATGTCGAGCTCTCTCAACCCGTAAAGCACTTCCATCGGCAACGTCGCCGGAATCTCTCGAAGCTGTAGATTGGCGCGCGTAGTGATATCGATGTAGCCCCCGGCACAGCGGTCCGCAATTTCGGCAATCCCGTCCAACTGCCACCCGCGGAGCAGTCCGCCAGGGATTCGCATCCGGCACATATACGCATTCTGCGCAGGCGCCACATGAAACATACCGTGATACTTGGCGAGAAAGACGTCGTTCCCCTTAGGAAACTCTCCTGCAGCGGCCCGCGCCTGCAGCGTATCCCAAACATCAACCCCGTTCTGCTCACGTTTGGCAAGCTCTTCCTTGCAAAGCTTGCCGCCAGCCGCAACCACTGCGTCCTGAGCGGCTCGGGAGGGACCGTCCGGCCCGCACACGACTGTCGTCTCATCGACTCTCGCACGATCGCCACCGATCGCCAGGTGCGTGCTGTTTCCTCGCCTGCCGCTTAGGACTGGCAATCCTGATACGGCTCTCGCAACATCGGCACCAAAGGTGAACCCAGCGAGATATTGCTTCTGGGATTCGCTAAACCCGCCTGCATTACCTTTAGCGGCGTCACTCATTTGCTTGGTGCTCCTTTGTTCGAGGCGACGGATCCGGTTCAACGTGCGTTGGCTTCTTACCCGCTCGAACCGCCGAAATTGACACCGCGCAGTCCTTATAGCTGGGTTGCCGGCTGTAGGGGTCAAAGTGTGCGAGCGTCAGTTGATTGGTTTGTTCGTCATGCATCGGCAGGAATGCATGCCCAGGCTGCACTGTCGAAGTGATACTGGCGATGACGGTGATCGCTCCTCGCCGCGAGGAAATCCGAACCTGATCGCCATTGCTGACGCCGAGGCGTTCACCATCTTGAGGATGTAGTTCGACATAGGCACGACTGGGGTAAAGTTGACGAAGGATCGGACTTTTGCTGGTCCGAGTTTGCGTATGCCATTGGCTGACGGTGCCACGACCCGTCAAAAGGATGAATGGGTAGGCTTCGCAAGTCGGCTCCGGCGGCCGGGCGGGGTCAGCAACAATCAACCGGGCGCGCTGGTCGGGATGAAGGAAATGTCCATCGGTAAACAATCGCCGGTGGGTGGCCGGTGCATCGCTCCTGGCAGCGTCTTGCTCCGACCATGGCCACTGGATTCCTCCGCACGCATTCAGATGTGCATATCCCGCAATGCCTGTGATGTCGCATGGCTGGCCCTCACTCAGACGCTGCAGCAGCCGAAAGACGGACTCAGGGTTGCTCCACTGCGAGAACATCTCCTCGAGCCCCCAGTAATGTGCGACAGCCCGAAAAATCGCGAAATCAGAGAGCGCTTCCCCCGGTGCCCTGCGGACCTTCTTAATCAGCCCATACCGCCGCTCGCTGTTGATAAAGGTTCCCTCCTTCTCGCCCCACCCCGCAGCGGGCAGGAGGAGATCCGCATGTCGTGCCGTCTCGCTCGTGGTGTACATATCCTGCACCACAAGAAAATCGAGTCGGTTGAGCAATTCACGAGCTTCAGATTGGTCAATCCAGCTATGTGCCGGATTTGTCGCAATCACCCATAACGCACGTATTTCACCGTCCCGAATGCCTTGAAGGATCCGGTCATAGGACCAGCTACCGCGATCGGGAATGCAGGCAACGTCAATCCCAAGCGCATTAGCTACTTTTTGTCGATCGGTGGCAGATTCAAAGCGGTGATGTCCCAGTAAGTTCGTCGTGTTGCTCCACAGACGCGACCCCATGGCGTTACATTGTCCGGTGACACTATTGGCGCCTGTGCCAGGGCGACCAATGTTCCCCGTGATGAGTGCGATATTGATGATTGCCTGGGCGGTTCGGGTCCCTTCGTAACTTTGATTGATTCCCATCGTCCACCACAGCGAAACCGCTCGCCCGGTCCCAATGCAGTGAGCGGCGCGGATGACTGCCTCACGCGACAATCCGGTCTGTTCAGCAACCACGTCTGGTGTGTACGCGGCGACATGAGCCGCCAAAACATCAAACCCTGTGGTGTGCTCCGCAACAAAGGCATGGTCGATCCAATCATTGAAGATCAATTGCTGGGTGATCCCGTACAGCAAAACCAAGTCCGTTTTTGGCCGTAGCTGCAGATGTTGTGTGGCTGCAGCCGCTGTCTCAGTACACCGCGGGTCAATCACAATGATTTCGGGACGGTGTCGATTTCGGAGAACTCGCTCCCACATAATCGGATGGCCGACGCACAGGTTCGAGCCAACGAACACCAAGCAATCCGACTGTTCGAAATCCTCATAGGTGAAAGGTGGTGCATCGAAGCCAAAAGATTCTTTGTAGGCGGCTACCGCCGTGGCCATACATTGCCGCGTGTTTCCATCTCCATGGACGATACCCATCCCAAACTTGGTCAGCGCCCCGAGCAGTGCCATTTCCTCACAGGCGATTTGGCCAGTGCTCAGAAAAGCGACCGATTCGTTCCCGTGGGTCTGCTGAATCGATTTGAGACGAGTGGTAAAAGTCCGTAGGGCGGCATCCCAGGAAATGCGTTGCAGGCCACCGTCAGGCATGCGCAACAACGGCACCGTCGCGCGATCTTCGCTGTCGAGCACCCGCAGTGCCTCCCAGCCCTTGGGACAGGCCATCCCAAGGTTGACCGGATACTCGGTTGCCGGGGTCAAGCCGACGGCCGTCTCACCCCGCAAATGCATTCGCAGACCGCAACCTGTGCTGCAATAGCCGCAGACCGCCGTCGTTGTCTGGTCGGCTTGCAGCGCATCAGGCGTCATCCCCAGGCCATGAGCCCCTGGGTGAAGCAGCAACTCACGCGTCATTGCACCGTCCCGCTGCTGCAACCACTGTGGGAGTGCTCGAAACCGACGCCCAATGTTCGTGAAAGATTCGGGGATCCGGCTCATTTCAGTGTCCCCGGCATTCGCTCATAGACCGCGCTTGAGAAATACAACAAGCGTTCACAGAGTTCACCACTGGCCACCAACAATGCGACTCCGCAACTGATCGCAATCCCGATTCCAGAGTGATTCGATGACGCCAGGCCCGCCAGCAACGCGGCGATTACGACTGCTGCCGCCCCTGCGACAAATCGGGTGACTGTCAACTTTCTCAGCGGCCCAAGTGCAAGTCGGCGGCTACGCCTGTCAAGCTCATCCCCCTTCGAACCACCGTCCAGCAGGTGGGAGCACTCCCAACTCAACTTGAGAACCAGCAGGAAGGCGACGCCGGCGCACAATGACCTCGCAACCTCAACGTTGCCGGTGCCAAAGGCGACCGGCACCAGACAGGCCAAGCCGCCGACGACCGCTGCGCCAAAAAACCGTGGAAGTGTTCGGGCGGCTCGCCAAACTCTGCGACCGGTAACGATGTAGATCTGGGCACTACTGTAGAGTCCCGCGAGGCCCAGAACTAACGAAGTGAAGAGCACAGCATCTGCCGCAATCGGCGGAATCACATCGCCCCACTGACCAGCCAGAGCACCATTCGCAGCACTTAGCCACAGCACGCCTGCGGCGCACGCGAGCAGACCGATGTACTTGCCCAACAACACCGCTTCCCGGGAAAGCCAGCTGGTACGTAGACCGAGAAACACGCGCCAGGCGCGAAGCGGTTGTCCGAGGTGCAGTGGCGCAAGTCCCAGTCCAATACCACCGATGAGCAACGCCACCGTTGCAGTTACCCGAGTAGCCGCATCGGAGGCCGGTTGCCCTCCCAGCAGCATCCCCGCAGCTCCCAACCGTTCGACAAGGACCATTCCAATACTGATTTGGGTCGTCACCAGCATCGCCGCCAAGGGCCAGTGATCCTCCGCAACTTGATCCACCCCGCTATCTTGCGGAATAGCGGAGTAGAAACTCGCCGGGCGGTTCGTCTTGAATTGGGTTGTGGGATAAGTGAGGGTTGATTGCGGTGCGCCGGGCGCTAGTCGCCGCTCGGTTAGATTGCCCTGCGCGAAATCAGTTGAACTCTTTCCCCCCGCGACAATTGTGATCGCGATGGCTTCATTGGGGCAGGCCTGAACACACGCCGGGGCTTCGCCTTGCGTCAGCCGCTGCTGGCACATATCGCATTTGCGAACGATTCCTAGGCGGTCGCTATACTTCGGCACCTCATACGGACACATCATGGTGCAGTACTTGCAGCCGATGCATTGATCATCGAGGTGCCGCACAATCCCCGTTACTTTATCTTTGTCATAGGCCTTAACGGGACAGCCGCGCAGGCAGCCTGGGTCTTCGCAGTGATGGCAGCCCGTGGTCACATGTTGCACTTGGCCAACCGGCCCCGAGTGAACAACCGTTCCGACACGTCGCCATGCTTCGTCCTCTTCCAATCCATTTAAAGTGTGACAAGCGACCACACACGCCTTGCATCCGCTGCACTTATCGAGATTCACTTCAAACGCATACTGCTGTCCTGGCCCCGGTGGTGATGCGGGCAGCAGGTCCCGGTAATAGCGTGCTTGAGCGGGAGCGAAATCCGCTGGTTCTTCGCCACGACCTTCCACCGAACTGGCTGATCGTCTGGTTGGGTACCGATTTTCAAACCGCTGCGCGCTGGAGCTGCGTGCAAACCGCTCGACTGCTGATAGGTCTTGCTGATCGCGCAGCAACTGACTGATAATATCAGTTGAACGTTCGATTACCGGCAGCGTTGTACTCATGAATCCTGCGTTCTATTGGGACCGAAAGGAATTCGCGGATCAAACGCTAAAACAACAACACTACAACCGACATCAATTGAGCACCGTCGTAATAGGGGAGAGCCAAACCGTGGTGCCGCTCCGCCTGTTCATCGGATAATGTTCTGCCGGCTGCGTAGCACGACGCCTCATGGGAGACGCAAGCTCCTCCGTGCTCACGAGCGAGTCCTGGTAGTCCGCCGTCATGCGCTAATCGCGCCCGTGCGGGAAGATGAAAGGCCGCATCCAGACTGGGATAAGAACCCTCGACCAGTTCAAATCCGCGCTCGTCGGGTGCCCAGATTTCAATCCCTCTGGCCAGCGGTGACCTCGCAGAACTGATAAGTACCACGGCGGCGACGAAGTCATCATCAAAAATCGGAATGCCGACCGCGGTGGTCAATGCCTCGGCGGCAGCACCGGCAGCACGAAGGAAGCCGGGGTGATTAGGCAGATCATTGTGAACGACGGCGCATCGCCTCTGCCACACCAGTCCGGGCAAGCCGCTTCCTTTTTCGAAGCGGATAAAAGAACTTACATTTTGAAATCGCTCAAGCTCGCAGTAGTAACCTTGCGAGAGTTTGACCTCCTCAAACTCACCGTGGGGTTCCCAAATCTCAAACACCCCCAGGGAGCCCGGCTGGGTGGCAGCTGCAAACGCCACCACGGACACGATCTGCCCATCGCGATAGATGGGGAACGCTAGCACGGCAGCGATTTCCTCCGGCAATAACGCGCGATCATCAACGATCCGAGGCAGTCCGCTCACCGCCACCGGCCGCACGACTGCTGCCAGCTCCCCCTGGGACGTCACTTCGTGAATTTCTCCATCGGGTGCAACATCATACACCTCGTAAGTGGCTAGAAATCGACTCGTTGGAGTTTGAGTTGTGGTATTCATGCGCTGCGTGTTCCTGTCGACGCTCGTTGGCGATCCTGCTGCTCAAGGAATTGAATCATGCGTTTGCGGTACTCGTAGTACTCGGGATGTTCCAAAACTTGCGTCCGCTCCCGCGGCCGCGAGAACGGAACCTGAAAAATCGCTCCCACACGTGCTCGCGGACCATTGGTCATCATCACGACTCGGTCACTCATAAACAGCGCTTCATCGACATCATGGGTGATCATCAGCGTCGTGGTTTGTTCACGAGTCAGGATGTCCTGGAGAATCTCTTGCAACTCCATGCGTGTGAGCGAGTCGAGCATTCCAAACGGCTCGTCAAGCAGCAACATCTTCGGTCGCAGCGCGAATGCTCGAGCGATGCCGACTCGCTGCTGCATCCCTTGACTCAGATCGCTCGCACGCCGATGTAAACTGGTACCGAGCCCGACGAGAGTGAGGTAGTAGGCTGCAATGTCATGACGCTGGCGAGGCGTGCCGTGAGGGAATACCTGGTTGACCCCGAGCATCACATTTTGCATCGCGGTCATCCAAGGCATGAGACAAGGAGATTGAAAGACGATGCCGCGATCCGGACCTGGACCGGTGATCTCGCGACCAGCGATCGCCACGCCTCCATGGGTGATGGAGTTGAGCCCTGCCACCATTGTCAAAACTGTGCTTTTTCCGCAGCCTGAGTGACCAAGCAGGCTCACATATTCGCCTTGTTGCAGATTCAAATCGAACTCTTCAACAATCACAGCCGGACCGTTGGGAGTGTCATAGGTTTTTCCCAGCCGAAACATCTCGACATAACCGCGCATGATCTGCTCCTGGTCAAATGGGAAGGTTGAACAGCGTGCGGGAAGGAGTCCGAAATACCTGAGGCGTTAGCTGCGGCAGAGTCCTCGTCACATCACCGGCATCTTCAGCAGCTGCACGAGACCTGTCGCGAACGGCGATGAGGTAGTGAGTGATGGCATTTCGCAGTCCCTGGAACTGCGAGTCATGATTGAGTGCTACACGTTCTCGAGGCCGCTCAAGGTCAACGGAGAAGATTGGTCCGAGCGATGCGGGTGGACCAGGGTTGAGCGGGACGATACGATCGGCCATTAGAATTGCTTCGTCGACATCGTTGGTGATCAT
>CALELC010000217.1 GCA_937904535.1 uncultured Planctomycetaceae bacterium | reverse complement strand
CGGCCCGCTGGCAAGAATCGCTGTCAGTTCATATGACCCGGTGATCTTGCCGAGCAGCAACATGCCGCCGATCAGCGCCAGGCCGCCTCCGCCGGTGATCGTGAGCGCCATCCGAGCGCCCTGGCGCCCTGTTGCTGTGTGTCCCCAAAATCCGATCAATAGGAAAGAGGACAGACTCGTCAGTTCCCAGAAGATCAGCATCAGGAGCACGTTGTTGGATAACACGATCCCTACCATCGCTCCTTGGAAGAGCAGCAGGTAGGTATAGAAGTTACCCATCGTGTCGCTGTCGGACAGATAGAAGCGTGCATACAGCACGACCAACAGGCCGATCCCCAGGATCATGCCAGCAAACAGCAATCCAAGCCCGTCCACGAAGAACTGGATGTCCAGGCCCAACCGAGACATCCAAGGCCAATCGACTCGTACCACCTCATCGCGAAGCACCGCCGGTACATTGGTCAGCAGCAGTGCCAGGGCGAGTGTGTTGATCGATCCTGTCGCTATCGCACATGCATCTCGACCCGAGCGAATCATCAGGGCCGGGAGGACCGATCCGAGAAACGGCAGCAAAATGATCAGGGCAAGGCTCATCAGCAATCCGTCGAGGGCTTCGGCGGGATATCAAATGCAACAGTCCGGCGAGGGCCGCGCAAGTGTACCGGATTTGCCTGCAGCCACCCAGACTGCCTAAGTCTCAATCGAACGTGGAAGTCAGCTTGATCCTGCATCTCGAGGCGGTGCCATGGAAAAGCAGCGAGGCTAGAAACTCCACAACAGCGGAATCAAGGCAACCGCAACACCCCATAGCACGAGGCTCAGCGGCGTGCCGATTTTTAGAAAATCGACAAGCCGGTAGCCGCCAGGGCCGTAGACCATCATGTTGGTCTGGTAGCCGATGGGGGTCATGAAGCTCGCTGACGCCGACAGGATCAGGGCCACCAAAAACGGCATCGGACTAACGTCATACAGCCGTGCGGTTTCCAAACAGAAGGGAAACAACAGCACCGCCGCAGCATTGTTGGTGATTAATTCGGTCATGATCGAGCCGATGAAGTAGATCGCTGCCAGTGCGGCGACTGGCCCCCAAACGGCCGTTGATTCCACTAGCCCCCGAGCGATGATCGTGGCGGCTCCCGAGTTTTGCAGAGCTGAGCCCACGCCGAAGGATGCTGCGATCGTGATCAGTACCGGCCATTCCACACTGCGGTGAGCGTCCGATGAGGAGATGCAGCCGAGCATCACCATCAAGAGCGCGGTGAGCGCCGTGGCGACGGTGATCGGGATCAGGCCGGTCGTCATCAGTGCGATCAGCCCGATGAACAACAGCAACGACACCCAGGCGCGGTCGCGCCGGATCGGCCGCCAGTCATCGACGTCGCTGACCAAGTAAAATGCCGGGTTGTGGCGATTGACTTTGAGAAAGTGAGGACGCACTTGGAGCAACAGTGTGTCGCCCGGCTGGAGTGTGATGTCCCCAATCTTCTGTTCGACGCGTTTCTCGGAGCGGTGCACGGCCACGACCGCCGCGCCATAGACGTTGCGAAAGTCGGCGTCGCGGATCGTCTTGCCAGCCAGCGGCGACTGGGGGGAGATCACGGCCTCACAGAGGCGGCGCTGCCGTTGCTTGCTGGGGGAAACTTCGTAATCGGGGTCTGCAATTGGGACCAGGCCGTTGATTTTCTCCAGTTCGATAATGCTGCTGACAATCCCCGCAAACACCAGCCGGTCGTTCGCTTCGATCACGTCATGCGGGCCGGCCGGTCCGATGATGCGCCCGTCACGGTCGATCTCGATCAGGTACAGGCCCGGCAGCTGCCGCATGCCGGCATCCTCGACCGTCTTGCCGACCAGTCGGCATCCGGGTTGAACCAGCATTTCGGCTAAGTATTCCCGGCGGCTTTCACCGAGTTGGTCGATCAGCTCTTTGCGGCGGGGAAGGATCAGTGGCCCCAGGATTAACAAATAGGCCAGCCCGATGGCCGCGTAGGGGATGCCGATTGGGGTAATCGCAAATAGGCTCATTCCTGGCAGCCCCGATTGGATCATCAAGCCGTTAATGATCAAGTTCGTCGACGTGCCGATCAGCGTACAGGTACCGCCCAAGATCGAGAAATAGGACAACGGGATCAGCAACTTGGACGCCGGTACCTGATGGCGACGGCACCAGTCGATCACCACCGGTACGAACATCGCGACCACAGGGGTGTTGTTCAGAAAGGCGGACAAGGGAAGGACCAAGCCGGCCAATCGCAACATCACCCCCTGCTCGGTCTTGGCTCGGCCTAGAACCTGGTGACCAACCCAACCCAGCAGGCCGGTCTCGCGCATGCCGGCGACAACCACAAACAAGAATGCGATGGTCAGCATGCCCGCATTGGAAAAGCCTGCGAAGGCTTCTTCCGCGGTAATGATTCCCAGCAGCGCTAGCACGCTGGTAGCGCCTACAAACAGCAGGTCTGGCGGGGCGAGGTTTCTTAGCAGCGCAACGAAAACCAGTCCAACCACGGCCAGCGTGATCCAAGCTTCAATGCTCATGAATTGACTAACTGACCGAAACGATCTCTGGTTGGAGGGAGCGACGCTGCTGGGGTGACGTTGGCGAATCCCTTGGCCAGACGCACCGGCGGCAGGCTCCGCTGATTGATCACACGCGTCATCAGCGAAGCGATCGGTAAAACGAGGAGACGATTAGCGCAAGTCGGCGAGTGCCGCCAACACCTTCTGGCTGTCCTGGCGAGCGTTGACGCTCGGATCCTTGTAGGCGATCTTGCCTTCGCGATCGACGATGAAAGTCCATCGCTGCGTGGTGACGTTGCGAGTCAAATCGTGGGAAATGCCATCGATGACCGCTTTAACCGTCTTTTCACCGACCGTCTTGGGAACGCCAAAGGCGTCGGCAACCTTGCCTTCGGTATCGGCTAACAGAGTGAAATTGAGGCCGTGGGCCTTCTTGAACAACTGATGATTCTCGACGGAATCACCGCTCACCCCAACGACTTCCACGTCCTTGTCGGCTAGTTCACCCATGTTGTCGCGGAACGCACAGGCCTGGGCGGTGCATCCACCAGTCATGTCGGCGGGATAGAAGTAGATCACGACGAGCTTCTTGCCGAAATGCTCCGACGACTTCCAGGTTTTTCCTTCATCGTCCTGCACCTCAAACTTGGGAGCCGGATCTCCGACACTCAGCGACTGGGATTCTGCGGCGTTCGCAGGGGAGAACGCGGCTACTGCCAGCAGTGCGGCGAACAAGGCAAGGGTGCGGCGCATCGGAAGTCTCCAGCAAAGACGGGCGGAAACGGAAAATTCGGTTGGCCTCAGTTTAGCTCCACGCCGGGGCCACGCGAAGCCGGGCTGCCGATCGGCGAGCACTGCGCGGCTTTCGCTGTGAAGATGGAGGTCGCCGAGAGTCGTTCATTATCCTCGGGCGATGCGCCGGAATGGTTGTAGTTAGGTGCTGGCTAGCAGCGTCTGTCAGCCAGCAAATCTGCGAGTGATCCGTGGTATCTGCTGGCTCCGCGGCAGGAAAACAGGAAATACCACCGCTTCAGCCTCTGAAACGCTCTTTTTCGCACTGGCCCGGTGATTGCGTTCACCGCTGCGGCACACACGGCCCAACGGGAAGCTCGGCGCTGCTGAGCTCTGTCTCCATCCCCGTTGTCGACGCCGTGCTGCTGGTTTCGCAAGCAAGCAGAAACAGGTTGTGGAAATAGGAATGGCGGGAGCCGAGATAATGACACCTTCGATCGCAACGGAAAACCGACAGCGCGGGATCGCTGCAAAACTTTGCGGCAGTCTTGCCGCCGGCGTGCTGCTGCTGGGCAGCATTGCCGTCACCCAGGGAGCCGATGTCGACGAGCAAGCGGAGCACGAGTTCTTCGAAACGAAGATCCGGCCGTTGCTGGTGAGTCGTTGCTACGCCTGCCATTCAGCTGAAACCAAACCGGCCGGCGATCTCCGCGTCGACGATTACAACGGGTTGCTGCGCGGCGGGAAGTCCGGCCCTGGCGTGGTGCCGGGCGACGACAAGGCGAGTCTGTTGCTTGTTCGCATCCTCGAAAAGAATGAATCAAAGCGGATGCCTCAGGACGGAGAGCCGCTGACGGAAGAGGAGATTGCCGACCTGGTTCGCTGGGTGCAAGCTGGAGCCAAGTGGCCTGCTTCTGCCGAACCTGTTTACGAAGCTGAGGATCTCAGCGATCTGTATGCGGATCTCCGCTCCGATCACTGGGCGTTTCAGCCGCTCGCTGCAGCGGCGATTCCGCAGGTCGCCCAGGCTGACTGGCCGCGGGACGATATCGATCGCTTTGTGTTGGCCGGGCTCGAAGCCGCTGGGCTGTCTCCGGTCGCGGACGCGGATCGCGAAACGCTGCTACGCCGGGTGACCTTTGATTTGACCGGTCTGCCGCCCACGGAAGCAGAAATCGAAGCGTTTTTGGCTGATTCGTCAGAGAATGCTTTCGAGACGGTGGTCGATCGGCTGTTGGCTTCGAAGGAATTTGGCGAACGCTGGGGCCGTCAGTGGCTCGACGTGGCACGGTATGGCGAATCAACCGGTCCGTCGCGAAACATTCCTTATCCGCATGCTTGGCGGTATCGGAACTATGTGATCGAGAGCGTCAATCGTGATGTGCCGATCAACCGGTTTATCCAGGAGCAGATCGCGGGCGACCTGATTGCCGACCAGAGCGAAGGGATTTCCAACGAAGAACGCGACCGCTTGTTGACCGCGACCGGCTTCCTGGCTCTCGGCGTCAAGGACGTCAACCAGCGATTCAAGATCCGGTTTGAAATGGACAACATCGATGAGCAAATCGATGCGGTCACTCGCGGTGTGCTCGGACTGACAGTGTCGTGCGCCCGCTGCCACGATCACAAGTTCGATCCGATTCCGACGGCTGACTACTATGCCTTGGCTGGGATCTTCGCCAGCACGGAAAATGCTGCCGGTGTCCGCAATAAGATGGGCGGCAGCGGATTGGACTACTACAACCCGGAATCGCTGATTCGGTTGAGCATCGAGTTGCCTCCGCCGTCTGAGGAAGAAGTTCGCCGGCTGGAAGAAAAGGTGCGCGAAACCAAAGCGGCTTGGGATGCGATTCGCGGCACACCCGAAGGACTCGCCAAGCGGCCGAACGGACAGCCGGTGCAACGCCGTTTCCGGTTGGCATGGGAAGAGGCACAAGCTGAACTGCTTGCCTTGACCGATCCCGCAGCTCGCGGAGCCGTCGTCCACGGTGTTCGCGAAGCAGCCGAAATCGCGGATACCGCGATCCGCTACCGCGGTGAAGCCGAGAAATTGGGTGAGGTGGTGCCACGGGGTTATTTGACCGCGTTCGAGGTGCCGGATGCTCAGCCGATCAATCGCCAGCAGAGTGGCCGACTGGAACTGGCTCAGTGGTTGACCAGTGACCTCAACCCGCTCTCGCCGCGGGTCGCTGCGAACTTGATTTGGCAGAACCTGTTCGGAACGGGGCTGGTATCGACGGCTGACAACTTCGGCAATTCCGGTGCTTCTCCCTCCAATCCTGAACTGCTCGATTTCGTTGCTCAGCGATTGATTGACGGCGGCTGGAGCCGCAAGACGTTGATTCGCCAACTGGTGTTGTCGCGAACCTATCGCCTGTCGGCTGTCGCGACGGAGGATCACCTTCGGATCGACCCCGCCAATCGCTTGTTGGGCCGGCACACTCCGCGACGACTGACCAGCGACGAACTGCGCGATGCCGTGCTGGCCGTCTCGGGCATGCTCGATCGCACGCCGGCCGAAGGCACGGCCTCGAGTGAACTGCGGATGGTCGAGATGCGCGACAACGGTGACGAAGCGAAGGCGGTCCACGCTCACAGCGATGCCAGTACTCGACGCAGCGTCTATCTGCCGCTGGTCCGGGGGGTGACTCCCCGAGCACTCGAATGCTTCGATCCTGCCGAGCAGACGTTGGTGACGGTCAAACGCGACGCGACGACCGTTCCCAGCCAAGCGTTGTTCTTGCTCAATTCCGACTTCGTCAAGCAGCAGGCCCAGCAGTTGACCCAAAGCATTTTGGAGCTGCCAGCCGCCGACGATGTTCAGCGGGTGCAGGCAACCTACCGTCGGGCTTTCGGGCGTGCCGCCAGCGAGCAAGAAGTCAATCTGGCTTTGAGTTTCATCGAAAGCTTCCAGTCGTTGTATGCCCAGCAGGCCGCCGCGAATGCGAACGAAACGGCTGCCGTAGGAAAAGGCTCCGCCCAATCACAGGAGTACCAATTTGTGAGCACGCGAGCGAATGCCGAAAGCTACAAGCTGGCCGCCTGGGAGGCTTGGCATCAGTCGCTGTTAGCCGCCGCAGAGTTTCGGTTCATCCGCTAAGCATGCAGCATGAGATAAGTGGGCGAGGCTGGCGGTGATCTCCGCGCGCCCTGTCGTGGATCAAGTCGTTCCGCCCGCCCACTGTCTTTAACCACTCGTTTTCTTTCAAGCATTCATCAAGCTATTAAGTTACCAAAGGATTGCGATCATGTTTAGCAACCATCTGATTTCTCGCCGTGAAGCCTTGCGTTCTTCGAGTGCTGGTTTCGGAATGGTGGCGCTGGCGTCACTGCTCGCGCAAAACCCATCCCTGCGGGCGTCGGAGGCCAAGTCGGATAAGCCCTTGGCTCCGAAGAAACCTCATCACGAACCCAAAGCAAAACGCATTATCTTTGTGTTCATGCAGGGTGCCATCGCCCAGCATGATACCTTTGAGTACAAGCCCAAACTGCAACAAAATGACGGCAAAACCGGCCCGATCGGTGGCAAACTAGCCGCTTCCAAGTTTAAGTTCAAACAGTATGGTGAGACCGGCAGCTGGTTCTCCGAATTGCTGCCTAACATGGCTCAGCATGCTGACAAAATGTGCTGGCTGCGTGGATTGCATACCGACACGCCGGCGCACCCTCAAGCCGTGGTGCAGTTGCACACCGGAGCGGCTAATGCCACACTCACTCGGCCGAGTATGGGGGCCTGGGTGCTGTACGGTCTGGGCACTGAGAATCAGGATTTGCCGGGCTACGTGACGATCAATCCGCCAGCCAATTTCGGCGGTGCGGTCAACTATGGCAACGCCTTCCTGCCAGCTCATTTTCAAGGCAGCCGAGTCGACGATAAGGGCTATGTTCCGAATCTCAAGCCACGGCTGGAAACGCAGTTGCAACGCTCGCAGATCGACTACTTGCAGTCGCTCAATCGCGCGTTTGCTGAGCGTCCCGATGCTCCCGACGCGGTCGAAGGGATTATTGAATCCTTTGAATTGGCGTTCCGCATGCAGGGTGCTGTTCCTGAGATCTTGGATTTCAAGGATGAAGCCGAGTCGACGATCGATGCTTATGGGATCAACAATCCGGCGACCGCCTCTTTCGGTCGACAGTGCTTAATGGCGCGGCGGCTGAGCGAGGCAGGTGTCCGCTTTGTTGAAATCTGCCAGCCTGGGTGGGACCACCACAACAACCTGCACAACGGGCTGATCGACCGCTGCGGATCAATCGATCAACCGGTTGCGGCCCTGCTGGCGGACCTGGAGCAGCGCGGTATGCTCGACGAAACGCTGGTATTGTTTGGCAGCGAGTTCGGTCGTCAGCCCACGACCCAGGGTGAGGACGGACGCGACCACAACATCACCGGCTATCCGATGTTCCTCGTGGGAGCGGGCGTGAAACCCGGCTATACCCATGGTCAAAGCGATGAATACGGCGTGCATGCGGTCGAAGGCCGGATGCACACGAACGATTTGCATGCGACGCTGTTGCACCTCCTGGGGTTGAACCACGAATGGTTGACCTATCCCTACGCCGGTCGTGACTTCCGTCTGACGGATGTGGCCGGAACCGTTGCTCAAGAGATCCTGGCCTGAGAAAGGTTCAATCGTGTCCGTTCACCACTCGCTGTCCGAGTCCTCTCCAACACTGGCCCCGCCGGCGGTTCCGAGCATCATCGAGACCATCGGGCGGACACCTTTGGTGAGTCTTCGCCGCGTGGTTCCTGAGAATCACGCTCGGATTCTGGTCAAGTGCGAGTTTCTGAACCCGTTGTCCAGCGTCAAGGACCGAATTGGCGTGGCGATGGTTGAGGACGCGGAACACAGTGGTGAACTCTATAACGGTTGTCAGATCATCGAGCCCACCAGCGGCAACACCGGAATCGCACTCGCCTTTGTTGCGGCTGCCAAAGGGTATTCGTTGACTCTGACGATGCCCGATTCGATGAGCCATGAACGCCGCGCCCTGCTGCGTGCCTTGGGAGCCAATTTTGTGCTCACTCCCGCGGCCGAAGGGATCGGGGGAGCAATCCGGGCAGCCAATGCGCTCTACGCTGAGGCCACGGACGCCTGGATGCCCAGCCAGTTCGACAATCCAGCGAACCCGGCGATTCATGAATCGACCACCGGACCAGAGATCGCCGCGGCGGTCGATGGCCACGTCGATATTTTGGTTGCCGGAGTCGGCACGGGAGGTACGCTCACGGGAGTCACTCGGGCGCTGAGAAAGCACAATCCCAATCTGGTGGTGATCGCGGTGGAGCCGGAAGAGTCGCCAGTGCTATCCGGGGGGCAGCCCGGACGACATGCGATTCAGGGAATCGGTGCTGGCTTCATTCCCAAGAACTTGGATGTCAGCCTGATCAGCGAAATCCAAACGGTATCAGCCGAGGAGGCCTTCACTTGGGCAAGGCGGCTGGCATGCGAGGAAGGGATTCTCGGCGGAATCAGCTCGGGTGCGAACGTAGCCGTAGCCGCGCGGATCGCAGCACGTCGCGAGAACCGCGGAAAGACCATCGTTACCTTTGCCTGCAGTTCTGGTGAGCGGTACCTTTCGACACCGCTATACCAGTTGCTCGGCATGCCCTCACCAACACTGGGTGAGGTGCATATCTGAGCCGTTTGATGCATCGCCAGGACGCCTCGGTTTGCAGGCGTCCGCAATGCCAGTGCCTGTTCAGTAGTGATTGCGGCCGCGGAAGGCGGCCCAATGAATCCCGAGTTTACGCATCCGAGCACGCAACGTGTGCGGATTGATCCCCAGCAAATCCGCCGCGCCTCCGCGTCCTTCGATTCGTCCCGCAACGCGTTCCAGGACCGACTGAATATGCTGCTTCATCGCTTCATCGAGCGTGAGTGGTTCAGCTGCGGTAGCTTGGGCCACAGCCGTCGCCGGGGATGTTAGGCCGGGATACGTGCCAGAAGATTCAGGAATCACCTCATAGTAAGTTGGCTGCTCATCGTGGTTGACGAGTTTCGCTGGGGTAGGATCGACTTGCCGGCCCACGCCGAGCGCCGTTTCGATCTCCAAACGTTGGCCTTCGCCGAGAATGACCGCGCGGTCGATCACCGCAGCGAGTTCGCGAATATTGCCGGGCCAGCGGTACTGCAACATCAGCAGCAAATCATCGGGTGAGGGCTCAACGTAGGGCAGACCAAACCGTTGGGAAGCGCGAGCCGTAAAGTGGCGAACGAGCTTCGCGATGTCCTCGGGACGATCTCGCAGCGGCGGCATCTGCAAGGGGAATACATTGATGCGATACCAGAGGTCCTCGCGGAACTCACCCTTACGGACCATCGCAGACAGGTCGCGGTGCGTCGCCGCTACGATCCGCACGTCGACGCGAATGGGGTTTTGCCCACCCACTCGTTCGATAAACGCATCTTGCAGCACGCGCAGCAGACGCACCTGCGCCGCCAGCGGCAACTCGCCGATCTCGTCCAAGAACAACGTGCCGCCATCGGCGCGCTCGAACCACCCCTGACGCGTTGCATCGGCACCGGTGAAGCTACCGCGTTCGTGTCCGAACAGCTGGCTGTCGATCAACTCGTTGGGGATCGCTCCGCAGTTCACTCGGATGAACGGTCCACTGGAGCGTCGCGAGCGCGTGTGAATCGCTCGTGAAATGACTTCCTTGCCGGTCCCGGTCTCACCCAGGATCAACACTGGCACATCGGACGAAGCGACCATGTCGACGCGTTGCATCACGCGTTGCAGCCCTGATTCGGCGCCGACAATCGTCTCATCAACCTTCTTCGAATGCCCCAAACGTTTAAGGAGCGAACGCTTTTCGGCATCCGCTGCTTCGCGCAGAGTCTGCAGTTCGTGCAAACGCAGGTGATTTTCCAAGGCAACCGAGAACGGCTCCAGCAGGAGCCCCACGAGCTCTGCATCGACTTCGCTAAACGAGCGATTGAAGGGAGCCGTCAGCACCAACGCACCGATCGGGCCGGTCGTTCCGGTCAGCGGTCCCGCCAGCACATCGCCCTCCACTTCCGGTGGCACCAGTAGCGCCATCTCGCCGGTTCGCCGGTAGGCGGGGCTGGAGAGCGTCGCGCCCCGCTGAGCCCAAGCGAGCAGCCGCTCCCACCGCGCCGGAGAGGCGACGGAGTCTGGGGTGGCGTGATAGGGGCGAGACTGCAGTTGCCCAATCGCCACGGTCTTCAACGTGGAGTTCGTAAAGTCGAACTGACGCACCATCAGCAACTCGAGAAACAGATGCTTCTCCAGCAGGCGAGCGATGATGGCGGCAGACTCGGATAATTCGATGTGGCGGCAGGCCTCGCGCCACACACTCAGCAAAAGAGACTGAAAGCGTTCCAATTCGATCTCGTTATCTAATTTACTGGCTCGCCGTTACATATCACGGGCGAACCGCTCTCGGGCCATGATATCTCACGGCTACTCGGGGCGACAATGACTTTCCGTGTGCTTCCGCAATTTCGCCGCCAATGGCTGGAGCGCAGCGAAAAAAGCCATGGATACGCTCTTTTGGACGCCACAAACGGCTCGGTTCTGCAGATTGATCGCTATTTGGCACATGTGTCGCGTAAGTCGCGGCTCCGTAGAAATCCGATGGATTTAATTCCGTTTTCTTGAAGTCTTTGCCAAACATCCCCCCGTTTGCATCACCCCCCAATCATCATCCTTCTGCACTGAGCACATCACATGAAATGGAATGGAATTCAATCGCGGAGTTATCTTGACGCGAGTCCCGTTAAGCTGGCTGCGATCCAGGGCACCCGGTCGAACTCGGCGCCCCGGTCGCCACGCAGTTTGACGCGGCGGTACAGCGGTTTCACGCTGGTTGAATTGTTAGTCGTCATCGCCATCATCGGTGTGATGGTGGGACTATTATTGCCCGCCGTGCAAGCGGCTCGTGAGGCAGCGCGGCGGATGTCGTGCAGCAACAACGTCAAGAATATTGGCCTGGCGCTGCACAACTATCATGACACTCATAACAAGTTCCCGATCGGCCACGACTATCGTGGCGATTTCGATGGCAACCCGACGAATGCTGAAGGCGGTTCAGGATTCGGCTGGGCGACCGGCTTGTTGCAATTTATTGAACAAGGCAACCAATTCGATCGTTTCAATCCCGCCTACCCGGCTGGCGAAAACACCATCACTCGCAACCGCGAGGTCTGCCAGACCCCGCTGGCGTTGTTCAGCTGCCCTTCCGATACCAAGCCGCCGCAGTGGAATGACGGGGCGATCGAGAACTCGGCAACCAGCAGCTACCAGGGGGCCGGCAGTGCGTATGACGGTTGGGCGGCAGCTGCAGTTGGGGCCACACCTGCTGCCGGACGTTTCAATGGCGTTTTCTGCCGTAACAACCGCGGTCCTGCGGTTGGTTTACGAGACATTCTCGATGGCTCGACTAATACCATCATGATTGCGGAAACGAAGTGGGACATGGACGCCAACCGCCGCAACCGTTCGCGGATTTATGCCGCGAAGGATATCGCTGAATACGCTTCAGGAGCGACCAATGCCCTGTTGGTTAACGGGCAGTGGGCGATCAACTGGACGGCCCTCGAAGGCAATCCGCAGCCGCACCGTACCGCCAGCAGCAACCACCCTGGCGGTGCGACGTTCGGGTTTGCAGACGGGTCCGTGCGGTTCATTTCGGAGTACATCCAGCACACCGCAACGGCTTGGGTCAACGCAGCGAATGCCTTTGATGCTCCTAACAAAGGTGCGGGCTATGGCCTCTATCAGCGGTTGTACTCCATCAACGACGGATTGATCGTCGGCGAGTTTTAATTCGGCAGACATTTGAAGTCTGTCTTGAGTGACCTGTTCCGGCACGGCGGTGACCGTGCCGGACACGTTGCCATGATAGAAGACTTTCTGCAGTTGTAAGTTTTTGAGACTGCACAGCGTCTCTTGATATCCCACGCACCATTTAGGTTTAGAAATTAGTAATTGGATTCGGAAAGCAATGGACGCCATTCACGCTCAGTCGTTCCGCAGTGAACGAGCAACCGATACGCGGGGCAATCGCCTGGCCGCTTCGGTAGAGGATTCTCAAGGTGTGTTGTCACGCCTTGCTGGACATTCTTTTGCCGGCACGTCGCGGCGGGCGTGGTTAGGCAGAACGCTGTTGCTCAGTGCGTTCTTGTATGTCGGCGGCTGTTCGTCGGACTCGGATATTGGCAGAGTGGAAGGAACCGTGACGCTCGATGGACAGCCGTTGCCGAACGCGACGGTAGTGTTCGTACAAGGCCAGGGCCGGCCAGCGGGCGGAATCACGGATGAGCAAGGGCACTACGTGTTGAACTACGCACAGGGGCGGAAAGGCGCGATGCCGGGGCTTAACCGCGTTCGGATCACCACTGCCCAAGGACCGAGCGAGACTGCTGATGGGAAACCGCTACCAGCGGTGCCTGAACGCATTCCCACTCAGTACAACACGGAATCGAAGCTGGAATTCGAAGTGGTAGCGGGCGAGGTCAACGTCGCGAACTTCGACCTCGAGTCGAAAGGCAAGATCGCTCGCGACGACGGTTGATCAGGCTGGTCGCAAGGGCCGCGATCAGACATGCCGAACTCCCGGTTCAGCAACGTTCATCAGCGGCGCGGGCGTCCTGCTCGCGTCGCTCGCGCTCAGCTTTCAGCAAGGCATCGCAGGCCTGGGCGATGGTTTCGGGCTCACTCATGCGGCCGCTGCCGGATTGCCGGCAGCTCAGCCAGCCCTGCTCGGGACCAACAAAATGGCAGCCGTCATCGCGAAGTTGTTGAATGTTGCGTTGCACTGCCGGTTTGGCCCACATGATTTGGCTCATCGCGGGCGCGAGCAACACGGGGCAGGCGACTTGCAGGTAGAGTGTTGTGACCAGGTCGATGGCGATCCCGTGAGCGAACTGGCCGAGTAGATTCGCCGTCGCCGGGGCCACGATCAGCAGATCAGCGTCAGCTCGCTGTGCGCCGCCGGCAAGTTCGATATGCGGTCCGAGCGGCCACTGAGAGGGAGCAAACGATCCGGTCGCGACTGGCTGCCCGGAGAGGGCGGCAAAGGTTGCCGGCCCAACGAACTCCGTCGCCGACGAAGTCATGGCGACACGGACTTCGTAGCCGCTCTGGACCAATCGGCTGCATAGCGCGGCCGACTTATATGCGGCGATGCCGCCACCGACGGCAAGAATCACAACGGGGCGGCCCGCAGCGGCCATAGCAAGCTCGTGGTAGAACGGCGGTGAGGGAGCGACGGCTCCGCGATCGAACCAGGGGCGATTCGGGCGGTCAACCGCTGGAACAGTCAGCCGGCGGGTGGTCGATCGTGCTGCGACCACTCGATTGATGTTTGCTGGTCCGACCGGCGGAGCGGTCGGATGCCGAGCAGAAGTTACCCAGCCTGGCCAGCGATCGAAGCGGCCAGGCGGAGGAAGCAGCCCAGAGAGCGCGCGACTACAGGTCCATCGCGCCTAGGTCAGGGCCTTCGAAGGCGGCGATCTGTGCGTCGAGCGTTTGCACTTCGTTGTTCAGGCTGAGCGTGATTTTGTCTTCCATGATCTCCTTGAGCACGATGCTCATCTTGTCATGGGTGTCGATATTGACCAACGCACGGCTGCCTTGGTTGAGCTGGACCAGTCGTTTCTGGATCAAGGTGCTGAGCTTAAACCGTCCGCCAACTTTGTTGACGATCTCTTCTTCTTTCAGCTCTTCGAGCATTCGTTCAGTTCCTTAGCGTGCAGTAAGATCTGGCAAATTGCGGCGACAGCTTGGGAAACCGACTCGTTGACGACTTCGTACTGGTAGCGCGACAGGTATCGCATTTCGCCCGCAGCGGTTTTCAGCCGCGCGGCCAGCGATTCTTCGGTCTCGGTACCACGGCCTCGCAGGCGGTGTTCCAGCTCATCCAAGCCGCCGGGATGGATGAAGATGGTAATCGGGTCGAAGTGAGGGTTTTCCATCACCTCCATCGCGCCCTGAACATCGATTTCTAAGATTAACCATTTGCCGGCATTTAGGCCAGCGGCAACCTGTTCGTGCAGGGTTCCGTACCAGTGCTGCAGCCCGAAGTTCTGTTTGCACTCGACAAACGCCCCCTCGCGTTGCAGTTCCGCGAATCGCTCCGGCGTCAGGAAAAAGTAATCGACTCCGTCGCGTTCGTTGTCACGCGGCTTGCGGGTAGTGGCCGAGATACTCGTCGCCAGCGGCAACGGGCACTCCTGCAGCAACCGCCGCACGACCGTCGATTTGCCGGCGCCGCTGGGGCCAGAGATGATGATCAATTGGCCGCGAGCCGGTTCGTTGCTGCTCATGGTTTCGAAATCAACGTTGCACACAGACGATTTACTCAAGATTTTGCACCAGTTCCCGCATCCGCTCCAGAGCACATTTGATTTCCACCACCAGGGCCGCAATCTGCGCGTCGCTCGCCTTGCTGCCGATGGTGTTCGTTTCGCGGAACATCTCCTGGATGATGAAATCGAGTTTACGACCGCTGGCTTCGGAACCGCCAAGGGTGTCGGCGAACAACTGCAAGTGGCTCGAGAGCCGCGTGATTTCTTCACTGATGTCACAGCGGTCGGCATACACCTGAACTTCACGCAGCAGGTCTAACTCTGCCACCTCGAGCCCGCGCTGTTCCAAGTACCGAGTGATCCGGCTCTCGAGCCGGTCGCGGTACTGGATGACCACCTGCGGCGCCAGGGTGCTGATCTGCTGGAGGCTGGCGGTGATCGCGGCAGCGTCAAGACGCAGCTGATGCGCCATGGCCGCGCCTTCGGCCGCCCGCATCTCGTCGAGGTTCTGCAGCGCCAATTCAGTCGCTGCTTGCAGCAGCGGCCAGACGGTTTCGGGATCGATGGTCGTCGCTTCGGTTCCGCACAGGGCACCTGGCAATTGCAACAGGCCAGTCAACGAGATCGGATCCTGCAGGCCCGTTTGCGCACGGATCTGCTGGAGCTGGGCGACATAGGCGGCAACCACCTCCGCGTTGATCATCGTCGGCAGCACGGCCGCGGATGGTGAAAAACGGACAGACGCCTGCAATGCCCCGCGTTTGAGTTGACTGCGAATCAACTGCTCAAAGCGGATTTCCAGCGGGGCCAGCAAATCGCCCATGCGCGGCGAAACTCGCAGACCGCGCTGATTGACCGAACGCAGTTCCACGGTCAGTGAACCGAGCTCGCTTTCGACGCGACCGGTTCCTTGGCCGGTCATGCTGCGAACCGCCGAATCGGCGGGCACTTCCGACGGGCTGTGATCCTCGAGCATCAGCAAATGGGTTCCACTCCAACTCGGCTACTTAGGTCGTACTGAAGGCCACCGTTTTAACGCTCCGAGCGGGGATGCGATATAGCTTTTGACCGCGGCGGCCAAATTGTGCTCCGCGGTTAGCTGCACGGGATGAGAGGTGACGGCGATCCTTGCCAGCACGCTGCGGTTGGGGGACCCTAGGGTATGATGGACAGCCTCCACGCGTTCCTCCGGCGGTCCCTGACTTGCTACGGCTCTGGACGCTGCTCTACTGCTCGCACCCGCCGCTGCCTTGGCAACGGCTCGGCTCGAATTGTCAATTCCATCGGCTCGGCGTCATGCTGCACGAATATAGTGAACGACTGCAGGACTTCTTTGCCCGCCCCGAGGACGAACTTACCCGGTTGCAGATTCGTGTCCGCAAAGCAGGGCGGATCGCAGCTCACTGCTACCGGGAGTTGTCGCGTGTGCGGGCTGAAGGCATGGCCGCCGAATTGACCTACCGGACGATCTTTTCGCTGATTCCGGTGGTCGTGCTGAGCCTGGTGATGTTCCGCGTGGTCGGCGGGGTGGAGGAAGTTCAGGCGAGTCTCGAGAACCAGTTGTTCTCCTTCTTTGGTGTCCCGGAAGTGCCCGAGAACTACGGACTCGATCCAGAGGAGGCCGAGGCAGAGGTGAATCCGCCGCCGGCCGAACCGGACGGGACGGTGCTTGATACAGCTTTGGATACGGCACTGGCCGAGCCGATTGCCGATCTCAGCGATGAGAGTCACGAGGTTAAGGCGAGCATTCGGCGTGGGCTGCGCGAGGCCACCGACAAAGTCGCCAGCCTCGATTTTGCGTCGCTCGGGATCTTTGGTCTGCTGCTGTTTATTTACACGGCGGTGGCGCTCTCGAACGCCTTGGAGTACTTGTTCAATATCATTTTCGAAGCGCCCACCGAACGTCCGCTGCACCTGCGACTAGCGATCCACTGGTCGATCATCACCTTGGGCAGCGGACTGCTGGCGGCCAGTCTGTATCTGTCGGGGCAGTTCGTCGAGTATCTCTCCGGCGTCGTTCCGATTGCGACGGTGTCAACGGTGCTGACGCGGGCGCTCTCGATCCTCGCCAGTTGGGTACTGCTGTTTTTGCTCTACGCAATGATGCCCAACACCCACGTCTCGCTGCGGGCGGCCGCAGTCGGCGCGGCGGTCGGAGCGGTGCTGTGGGAAGGTGCCAAGCTCGCATTCCAGCTCTACGTGGTCAAAGCCCTGCCCTACTCGTCGCTGTATGGATCGTTGGGTTTGATCCCGCTGTTCTTGTTTTGGATCTACGTGACCTGGATGATCATCTTGTTCGGTGTGGTGCTCACCCACACGTTGCAGACCCTTCGCGGACGCTACCCCGCCAAGTTGCAGACGCCGGTGGCCAATGTACCGACCGGCGATCCGATCTGGATTTTGCCGATTCTGGTCACGATCGGGCAGGCGTTTATGCGCGGCAGCGCGACGGACCAACAGGACCTAAGCGAACGGTTGATGCTGCCCACCAGCGTCGTGCACTCGATGGTCCGTAAGCTCGAAGCGGCTGGCTGGGTCGCTCGGTTGGCGTGTCACGACGAGGCGGATGAGAGTTACACGCTCGCCTGCCCGCCAGAGTCGATCCGAGTTCGCGATGTCCTGGAGATCGCTCATGAGTTGCCGTCCGGGCTGTCAGGCACAGCCTGGCAGACACTCGATGCGCTCAAAGCCGCTCAGCTGGCTGCCGCCGGCGAAAAAACGCTGGCGGACCTTGTCTGCGACCAACCGGTACCGCTCGAACCCGAAGCCGCGAGCGACGTGATCGCGGCCGCACGCTAGCTCCAGCATGCATCGATGTTTCCCCTTGCCCGCCCCGACGCCCCTTAGTGGCACCGTCCACCGCTCCTCGCCGCAAGCCGCTCCCTGAGCTATCGTGGACGCCGGCCCCGATCGTTCCCGACAACACTCCGTCGCTCAAACCTCATCCCAACGTTCATTTCACAGGAGCCTACGGCCCATGGCACCGATTCGATTCATCATGCTCGGCGGATTTTTGGGTGCCGGTAAGACGACCACCATCGCCCGGTTAGCACGCACTTATCAGAGTCGCGGGCTGCGGGTTGCCATCGTCACCAATGATCAGGCGAGCGATCTGGTCGACACCCAGACGCTACGAGCGCAAGGTTTCGAAGTCGGCGAGGTAGCGGGGTCGTGCTTTTGTTGCAACTTCAACGAACTGACCCAGCGCGCCGACGAGCTTAGCCGCGAGGGGCGACCGGATGTAATTTTGGCCGAACCGGTCGGCAGCTGCACCGATTTGGTCGCCACCGTGATCCAGCCGCTGGTGCAATTGCTCGGCGAGCAATTTGACGTGGCGCCCTATGGCGTCATCCTCAAGCCGAACCATGGCAAGCGGATTTTGTCCGGCGGCCAACGCGCGGGGTTTTCTCCCAAGGCGCAGTACATCTTCAAAAAGCAATTGGAAGAAGCGGACTTCTTGATCATCAACCGAGCGGATGAGCTGACGACTGAGGAACTCGACGAGTTGGCGGGGCTATTGGCGCTCGAAGCCCCAGGAGTGCCGATCCTGCGGACCAGTGCCCGTACCGGTGCCGGATTTGACCTGCTGCTGGAAATGCTCGACCAGCGCGGTGATTTTGGGCGACGGACGCTCGATATCGATTACGACATCTACGCCGAGGGCGAAGCGGAGCTCGGCTGGCTCAACATGAGCTTGAAAGCGACGGCGGACGAACCGTTTTCGCTGGACGCCCTGATTCTGGGGA